>NZ_JAMYMP010000028.1:0-66313 GCF_040318615.1 Mesorhizobium sp. M1078 | reverse complement strand
GATGCATAGTCGCCAGCCTTACGGGTCACCTCGTCCCGCGCGTCGTGAAGCAACTCGCTGGCACGCTCATTTTCCTGGCGAAGTCTTTCGGAGACGTCGCTTTTCGCCTTGTCGAAATCGGTGGGCTGTCCGCCCTGATCGTTCTCATGCTGCATGAGGCCACCTAGTGAAAACCGAGGAAGGAGAGGACCGCGAGCACGACGACGATAAGGCCGATAAGATAGATTACACTGTTCATGTGCACGTCCTCCGTAGCTTTCCAACTTCGACGAACCTGCGATGTTCCGTAAGTGAGAGCATTTATCTCAGCCGAAACGAAGGGCTTCGTCAGGCACGCACCCAGTCACCAGTGAGTTGCCCTGTCCCTCGTTCGGAGCGCCAGTTGCTCCGTCCGAACGGGTGCGCCCGACATGGTTGACGCGATCCCAAAGAAAACCGGAAGAGCGGACTTGGATCGCTTGACCTGGGCAAATATGATCCTGACGCCTTGCAGAGGGACTGGATGGAAATCGGTCGGGTCGAGCGCAAGCTCTCGGCGATCCTTGCGGCTGACCTCGCCGGGTACAGTCAACTGATGGGCGCTGACGAAGAAGGTGCCCTCGAGCGCTTGAACAGCCATCAACGTGACCACCTCGATCCCTGTATTGCCGTCGGCGACATCATCGAACAGGACGGTCACGTCTTGGGCGCGGGGGTCAACATCGCCGCGCGTCTGGAGAGGATCGCCGAGCCTGGCAGGATCTGCGTTTCCGAACGCGTGCAGGAACATGCAGCGGGAAAGATCGGCCTGCGCTTCGAGGACTCGTGACGTCCGGCGGAGTGCCCAGAATTTTGCCTGGTATCGTCGCGCCTCATCCATTCGGCCCAGCTGAGCATTTGCCGCGAACATAACAGCCTGAGGGCTGGCCGTTTGGCGACGCCCGCTTTTGGTGAATGGACTGAACCGGGGAAGCGACTGTCATGAGGCGCGAAGCCGCCGTTCGCGTCGTGAAAGACATACCTCCACATCGGTGAGATTGTGGAATAGCGGTGACCAACCTGGACTAAGATCTAGGGTCAAAGGGGGCGCTCACGAGCCGCCTAATCGATAGACCGGGATGCCGAGCTTGCGGGCCTTGTCGGCGAGGTTCTCCTGAATGCCGGTGCCGGGAAAGATGATGACGCCGATCGGCATGACCGCCAACATCTGGTCGTTGCGCTTAAAGGGAGCGGCCTTGGCGTGTCTGCTCCAGTCGGGCTTGAAGGCGACCTGCGGCACCTTGCGATGATCGGCCCAGCGGGCGGCGATCTTTTCGGCGCCTTTCAGTGATCCGCCGTGCATCAGCACCATGTCGGGGTGCTTGGCGCGGATTTGGTCGAGCTTTGCCCAGATCAGTTCGTGATCGGCGGTATCGCCGCCGGAGAAGGCGATCTTGGGGCCAGCCGGCAACATGACTTCAGTTTCCGCGCGCCGCCGGGCCGCGAGGAAGTCGCGGCTGTCGATCATTGCGGCGGTGAGATGATGGTGGTTGACCATTGACCCCGCGCGCGGTCGCCAGGCCGAGCCGGTCTGCTGATCGTAGTGCTCGGCGGCCTGGTCACGCATCAACTCGAAGGCGTCGCGCCGTTCGATCATGGTCTGGCCCTGGGCGGTGAGGTTCTCCAGTTCGACCGCCTTGATCTCGGTGCCGTCCTGTTCGCGATGTAGTCGGCGCTGGGCCTGCTCGTTGTCGTCCAGTTGCCGCTCGATCCGCAGCACGGCGCGGTGGAAGACATTGGTGACGGACCAGAGGAGGTCATCGAGGTCGGGTTCGAGGCGCGTGTCGGCCAAGGTGGCGATGAGGGCGTCAAAGATGTCGGCCACGGCTCCGGCCACGTGGTCACCACCGGGGAGCGGTCGCGGATCGGGTTCGTCCGCATAGGGGCGCCAGCCATAGAGCTGGAGTTCGGTGAGGATGTGATCGGTCGGAGAAGCGGCGTGGTGCGGTTCGGTGTCGTCGTGCTCGGCCATGGGATGCTCCCGTCGGTTTGACCGCGACCCTCGCGGCCTTCGTGGCGACGAGAGCCCACGGGCGGGTTGGCCCGACACCCGCAGCGACGCGCAGGGCCGGAGCGCAGCGGAGGATGGCGGCGGCCGGCTATTTTGCCTCGCGATGGCAAGGCGTCGCGATCAATCGCTGCCATTCGCGAGCAGTCGCGCGCCGCCGGAAAATAGTCGGCCGCCGCCATTGCCTGGCCGGCCAGTTCGTGGGCCAATCGCCCTCTCGAAGGCCGGGTCGCGGCTCTCTGCCGGCGGGTCACTCATCCATGCGGCGCACCGGCACCGCCCGCCGCGCGCTTCCCCTCCGGCTCATGCCGCCAGATAGCGGACGCGATCTTTGCGCATGAGCTGGTCCGCAATCGAGGCACGGAAGGCGGCAAGTCCGAAATGGCGGAGATCTTCGTTGAAGTCCTCCGTCTCGGGCGACAGCACGATTGCCTCGATTCCGGCGTCCGTCGCGCGCTCGAGCAGGCTGTCTCTGGCACCGTCACCGGCCGGATCATTGTCGCGGATGACATAGAGCCGCCGCAGGTTCGGAGGGAACAGGATGGCGGCAAGATGGGCTGCCGAGAGTGCCGCAGCCATCGCCATGTCGGGCAAGGCGCATCTGAGCGATAGCGTCGTCTCGATGCCTTCGCCTGCCGCCATGACGCTGCCGGGTAAGCCGAAGCGGACGGCGTGACCGAGAAGGTCACCCATTGCCCGACGCGGTGTGTCGACGGGTGCTTTGCCGGCGCCGTCCGGTGCGAGCCAGGTGCGGTGCGCGCCGGTCAGATGTCCATCCAGATTAGTAACAGCGGCAATCATCGCCGGCCAGGTCTCGGTCGGTCCATGATCGTCGGGCCGGTAATAGCAGCGCGGATGGAACCGCAGCGATCCGGTGCCGGACAAAGTCGTAATGCTACGTCCACGCAAATACGTTTCCACGAGGGTGCCTATAATGGGCTTCGACATGGCGACCAGTCGGCGAGCCGCTTCCGGAGATCCAATGGGGACCTGCGTGATCGGCGCGGCCGGTCGGGGTGGCATGGCATCTGGCATAGCGAGAAACACGCGCGCCTCGTCGGCGACGTCCCGGAAGTTGACCAGTCCGAGGGATTCGCGGATGACATCGAGCAGGTCGCCATGCTCACCGGTAGCGGCGTCGGTCCATTTGCCTTGCGGTCCCTTCGGGGATGGCCGCAGACGCACGAACATCGAGCGGCCCGGCGCATTGCGGACGTCGCCGACGGTCCAATAGTTGCCCTGGCGACGGCCATTGGAGAGGTAGTGGCGGCACACCGCCTCGGCATGTTCGCCGAGGCGGTGTGCGAGGTCGGATGCAGCGTGACGCGGAATCATGCAGCCTCCCGCTCACTGACCCGCTCGATTGGGAAGCGGTCGAGCACGCGCTCCAGCACGGCGAGCCCGTTGGCGTCGATCGGCACGAACATCCTGAGCTTCCACGAAATGATCTCGTGGAAGAGACCGTAGGCGGTGAGGCGCTCGCGCATCGTGTCGGTGAAGCCGGACAATTCGATGCGCCATGCGCCCATGACGCGGCTGCGGCGAAGCTGGAGATCCTCGGCGAGATCGAGGATCGTCCGCCCGTCCATCAGAGCCGCAAACGCCTGTGCCGGCGACAGCGCAACCACGTTCGTCGCAGAGGCGTTGGCGGCCCATGCCGGCGAGACGCGGCGGCCGATGAGGCGCTCGCCCTCGTCGGTCTGAAGTCGATAAACGCGGGTCGACTCGTTGGGCAGGCGCTTCCAGATTGGAAGCAGCAGGCCGGTGACCATGTGCAAGACCGAGTCCGAAAACTCCGGCACCCCGGCGATTTCGGCCGTCCAGGCAGCTATGAACGCCTTGCGGTCGGCCTCGACCCAGCGTGTTTCGCCCATGGCCTTGAGCGGCATGTTCTGGCCTTCCATCGGCCGGATCAAGCGGACACGTCGCTCGACCTCGCCATCGTCGAGCATGACGCTGGGGGTCGGGATCTGTACGGCGGCGCGGCCCGATTGCTCGTTGATGAGCAGTAAGGCACGCGGATCGCGGAGATGATCGAGCACCGCATTGAGCATGACGGGCCGATTGCGCTTGCGTTCGGCGATGGTGAGCAGGCGGCTTTCGGCGCCGGTGCGCGGATGGATGTAGATCACCTGCCGATCGGTGACGACGAAGTTTTCGGCCTGCAGCGTCTCCAGCCCGGCGTCGTAGGTGCCTGACGCGATCGCGCCCTCGATGCGCGCCGCCAGCAGTTGCTCGAAGGCACCGAACAGCACGCCCTGCAGCGCAATGGTCAGTGCGAGCAGGCGATTGAGGAAGGTGGTGATTGGCGGCAACTCGTCCTTGATGCCATTGGCATCCATCAGCTTGAGACCCGTCGCCGCCTCGAAACGCTCGAGCGAGCAGCCCTCGACCTTGCCGCGTACGATCAGCAGATAAAGTTGCCGTAGCGCATCGCGGGCATAGTGGCTTTCCAGATTGTCCTCTGGCCGGAACAGGCCCTGGCCACCGGTCTGGCGCTGGCCGCGCGTGATTGCGCCCAACGTGTCGAGACGGCGAGCGATCGTCGAGAGGAAGCGCTTTTCCGCCTTCACATTGGTCGAGATCGGTCGGAAGAGCGGCGGCTGCGCCTGATTGGTGCGATGTGTGCGGCCCAGGCCCTGAATGGCGGTGTCTGCCTTCCACCCGGCTTCGAGCAGATAATGCACACGCAGCCGCGTGTTCGGGGCCGAGAGTTCGGCGTGGTAGCTCCTCCCCGTTCCGCCCGCGTCCGAAAAAACCAGAACGCGCTTCTGGTCATCCATGAAAGCCTGCGTCTCGGCGAGGTTAGCTGACCCGGCACGGTTTTCAACGACAAGGCGCTCGCCCTTGCGGACAATGCGGCGCGAGCGACCGGTGACCTCGGCCACGATGTCCACCCCGAAATGCTGGACGATCTGGTCGAGCGCGCCGGGGACAGGCGTCAAGCTGGCGAGTTTGGCGATCAGCTCGTCGCGCCGGGCGACCGCCTCGCGGCTCTCGACCGGCTGGCCATCGCGGTAGACCGGGCGCGACGACAGATTGCCCTCCGAATCCGTGAAGGGCTCGTAGAGCTGCACCGGGAAGGAATGAGCGAGGTAGTCGAGGACGTATTCGCGCGGCGTGATGTCGACGCGAACATCGTTCCATTCCTCGGTCGGCAACTCGGCCAGCCGCCGCTCCATGAGCGCCTCACCCGTCGAGACGATCTGGACAACGGCCGCATGGCCCTCCTCCAGATCGCCGGTGATGGATTTGATCAGGGTCGGTGTCTTCATGCTGGTCAACAAATGGCCGAAGAAGCGCTGCTTGGCGCTTTCAAAGGCGCTGCGCGCGGTCGACTTGGCCTGGGCATTGAGCGTGCCGGTGCTGCCGGTGATGTTGGCCGCCTGCATCGCAGCATCGAGATTGTTGTGGATGACGCCGAAGGCCCCAGCGTACGCGTCATAGATGCGGACCTGTTCGGGCGTCAGCTCATGCTCGAGCAGTTCGTATTCGACACCGTTGAAAGAGAGCGAGCGGGCGGTATAGAGGCCAAGTGCCCTGAGGTCGCGTGCCAGTACTTCCATCGCCGCCACGCCGCCAGCCTCGATCGCCTCGACGAACTCGGCGCGGGTCGAGAATGGAAAATGCTCGCCGCCCCAGAGGCCGAGCCGCTGGGCATAGGCGAGATTGTGCACGGTGGTGGCGCCAGTCGCCGACACATAGACGATGCGGGCATTCGACAGGGCGTGCTGTAGCCTCAGGCCGGCACGGCCTTGCTGGGAGGGAGCGGCGTCGCCGCGTTCGCTCTTGCCGCCACCGGCATTTTGCATGGCGTGCGCCTCGTCGAAGATGATGACCCCATCGAAATCCGGACCCAACCATTCGACGATCTGCTTGACCCGCGAAAGCCTCTCGCCGCGATCATCGGACCGCAGCGTGGCATAGGTGGTGAACAGGATGCCGTCCGCCAGCGTGATCGGCCTGCCCTGCGGGAAGCGGGAGAGCGGGGTGACCAGCAAGCGCTCCATGCCGAGCGCGGACCAGTCGCGCTGCGCATCCTCGATGAGCTTGTCTGACTTGGAGATCCAGACGGCCTTGCGACGGCCCTGCATCCAATTGTCTAGGATTACGGCGGCGGACTCGCGGCCCTTGCCTACACCGGTACCGTCGCCGATCATGAAGCCTTGCCGGAAGCGCACGGCCCGCGCCGCGTCATCTGCCGCCGCGCTAATTACGTCAAAGGTATCGTCGAGCGTCCAGGCGCCGGCGAGATACTCGGCATGAGCCTCGCCCGCATAGATGACGGTCTCGAGCTGCGCGTCCGAGAGCAGGTCAAGGACGTTCTTCGGTAGGCGCGGCCGGTAGCCCGGCTTGGGTGGCGCTACCGAGGCCATGGCCGCCGATTGAACGAGCTTGGTGGGGTGCGGCTGCGCGCCGGGAATGCGGATCGCCTGAAGCGCGTAGTCCTCGTAGATGGCGTCGCTGATGTGGCCGCCCTCGGCGGCCTTCCAGTCGAGCACCTCATAGGCGAGCTCAACGGCATCGGGATCAGTGAGCGGTGGCCGCGGTGTTATTCTTGCCGTGGGACCAAGATAGCCGCGCACTGTGCGGGGTGCGGCCGACGACGATGTGGGAGTTGCACCTGCGGGTATGGTGACCGGCAGCCGTGCCGGCACATGCTCGCCGACCCATGCGATCAGCGTCGCGGCATCCGGGGCAACGCCCTGATCTGCCGGGAACACGTCTGGATCGTCCGCCGGCACCCGGTCGATGACGGTGAGGCGTGTCGGAAAGGTCGTGCCATGCTTGGCATAGGCCAAGCCGTCGATGGCGGCGGAGAAGACGATGCGGCCACGTTCCTGCAGGCGAGTAAAGGCGGCGGTCCAGGCCGGGTGGTCGGGCGCGAAGTTCGCACCGGTAATCGTCACCAGCCGCCCGCCGGGCGCAAGGCGCGCCAGGGCCGAGGCGATGTGCCGCCAGGCCGCGTCGCCCATGCGGCCCTCGACGTTGGCCATGACCGAAAAGGGCGGGTTCATCAGCACCACGCTCGGCACGGCGCCGGGATAGAGATGGTCGTCGATCTGGGCGGCGTCGAAGCGGCTGGCGCAGACGGCCGGAAAGAGGCCGGAGAGAAGTGCCGCGCGGGTTTCGGCAAGCTCGTTGAGAATGAGCGAGGCGCCGGCTATCTCGGCCAGGATGGCGAGCAGCCCGGTGCCGGCGGAAGGCTCCAGCACACGGTCGGCCGGCGTGATGGCAGCGGCTGAGCGGAATCGGCGTCGAGAACTGCTGGAAGGTCTGTGCTTCTTCGGATCGGCGGGTATGCGTCGGCATGAGCCGGGCGATCTTCGACAATGCTGACAGCCGGAGAGCCGGAGACGCGGCCTTGCGGAACAACGCCTTTCCGTACTTGCGCAGGAAAAGGACCGTCGCAGCCTCGCAGGCATCGTAGGCCTGCTTCCAGTCCCAGGCGCCGGCGGCGTCGGAGGCGCCGAATGCGGCTTCCATCGCCGCGCGCAGCTTTGGCGCGTCGATGCTGTCGCCGCGCTCGAGATGGGGAAGCAGCAGGCCGGCGGCGGCGAAGATAGCGCCGGCTGCACGGGTTTGGGCGAGCGGGAGCGGCGCGGCGGTTGGAACCGCCGCAGCGGGCGAGATCATGTACATGGTGTGAACCTCGGGAGAGCGGGGACAGGACCGAGCCGCGCGGCGCTCTCTCTGGACCGCACGGTTTCAAACCCATCCCGGCCCCCCTCTCCCTCTCAGGTCCCGCCGAAGCTAAAATGAAACAAGCGCCCCGCCATGAGGTGGAGCGCTTGCCGGTATCAACCGATCTCGATCATATTCCGCGGTCAGGCTCCGACTTCTGTAGGAAACCTTTGGCGTCGTCGGGATCGGGCGGCAGGTAGGCATCATAGGGATTGCCGTCGGCAAGATGACCGAACGGCGTGAACACGTAGTCCGCGCCCTCCCACCTGACCGCGCAGATTACATAACGCCGCTGCCCGGTCGCCGCGTCGGCGCATTCCATCAACGCGAGGTTGCCGTCGCTGGCGGCACGAAGCAGCGTCTGGAAGTTGCTGCGGGCATGGTCGGGAATGCTCATGGCAAGTCCTTCGCATCTCCGGGTTCAACTGGATCGCAGGCGTCCGCGAGGATCGCTTCGCCGCGCGCGATCGCCCATTCGGCCTTGCCGAGCCACCCCGGCGGCGTCGGTCGGCGGGCCTTAGCATCGCCGACAATGATCTTGAGCAAGCCCAGCATGAGTTCGAATTGTGCGGCCTTGCGCTGCACCGCTTCCCCAAAATGTGCATGAACCGGAATGGCCTGTCCACGATACGCGGCACCGGCACCCTCCCATATGCCGGTGACATGGGTTTCGCCCGAGGACTCGCAATCCTCCCGCTGACCCGACCAGTCAGTGTCCTCGATGGCAAATCGGCACGCGACGTCGGGTGTCTCAGCCAAATAGGTTGGATGCCGGAACACTGGCAGGTGGTACGTCGTCTCGATGGTGAATTGCGGCATTTGCTGCTCCTAAAAAAACGGACGGCCCGGCGTTCGTCTCCGAGCCCCGGCCGTGGCGGGTCGAGGTTGATGTCCATGCGTGCAGGTGTGATGTTTCGCGGTTACGCCGCCGCCCGCCCCTCGACGACGTCGGCGCCGACTTCGTCAGCGGTGACGTCTTCAAGACGCGCATTGCGGTACCCGGTCTTGGCCAACCAGAGTGCGGCCGCCTCCCGGCTCTCGGCGAGGTGCAACAACTCGTCGTCGTCGCCGATCTGCTGCAGGACCCGGACCATGCCGATACCGGGCTGCTCGACGATCTTGAAGCTGAGGTCGCTGTCGACCGAGTAGGTTCGCATGACCGTCACGAGGATGACGCCGCCGGAGGAGAAGTTACCTTCATTGAGCGTGATCGAGGCCGGTGCGCTGTAGGTCGGACGGTCGCTCGGCGATGCCTTGCGGACCAGACGGCCGAGGCCGTTGCAACGGCCCCAGTCGGCGAGCTTGCGGGTAAAGCGCGCCGGCGGTTTGGGGGTGCCGTCCGAGTACTGGATCAGCGAGCCGAGCGGGGCGTTGTCATAGACGATGTGGGCGGACATGGATGTCTCCTGAAGCGAAAAGGCCCGACAGGGCGTCGGGCCATGAGGGTGAGGTGAAGGGGAACGGGGCGACCGGAGTCGCCCCGTCGATGGGTGCTATTCGGCAGCGACAGCGTGTGCGATGACCTCATCGGCTGCCGCCGAGTCGTCTTCGTCATCGCCGGCGAGGAATTCGGGCAGGTCAGGTTCCTCGCCCTCGCCCGGCTGCGCGGGCGGTGCGTCGTGATCGATCAGACGGAGCGGTTCGGGTAGCCAGCCACTATCGGCTAGGAGGCGTTCGGCCTCCTTGGCCATGTCGCCCTTCTTGAGGTGGTCGATGAGTTGAGCCGCCTGCTCGCCGGCACCTTCGCGCACGGCTTCGAGGATGCGGGACTTGGTGACCCAGCCGAGATAATTATCGACCGTCGGCCGCCAGCCCGCATCCACCATGTCGAGCCCGGTGGCGTGGGAGAGCCGGTCGGCTTCGCGCAAGCGCTGCTCCAGCCCGTGCTGGGAAACGCCGCTGCCATAGGGGTTAGGTCGCTCGAACAGCGCGTTGATCCCGTAGCTGACGCAATGCGCCAGCAGTGTGTGCTGACTGGCTTCATCGAGACTGTCGAGCCAAGCCCACAGAGTCTGGTCGTCACCGAGCGGAATGTCGCCCTTCCACGCCTCATGGCGTTCGTCGATCGCCTTGGCCGCGGGGCTGTCTTTCAGCTCGGCGTCTTGCGTCGGCAAGTGGACATGTCGGACGAACGCCTCGAGGCAGCCGGTCGCGGAGCGATGACCGAAGGTGTCGAGGACGAGCCGATGCAACAGCGCCGTGATGGCCACATGCTGGTTCTCGGCCACGGCATTGCGCAGCGCCAACGTGCGATACGCGGTGAGCTCGATCACCAGGCGTTCGGGCAGCGGCTTGATGGCGTCGCCGTCATCCTCATCGGGCTCGGACGTTTGGGCGCCGATGGTGATGGTGGCGCGGCGAACCGAAGGATCGTCGCTGCCCTCCTCGCTCCCGGTCACGCCGCCGGGCTCGGCGGCGTCGCCGTCGTCCGCTTCCGGCGCTTCGTCCTCGGGGCGCACATATCCGCGATCGACGACCAGGTCACCGTCACGGTCGATGCTGATGAAGGCACCGGCGCGGCCGATATCGGCGGGATCGTAGTTCATCGGGCGGCTCTCGAACGCCTCCAGCACAGACTCGATCTCGCCGAGACGTTGATCTACCGCGTCGGGGAGTTCGTCGGATTCACCATACTCGGCTTCCAGCCGTTCGTACTCCGCGCGCAGGGCTTCGCGTTCCGCCCGCTCCGCGTCGGTCAGATCGACGGGGGTGCCGGCCAGTGCCCGCAGACCGTGATTATGGCCATAAGGCAGATCGACATCGACGACGATCCACTTCCAGCCCTCCGCCGCGATTTTGTCGGCGATCGACTTCAGCTTGTCGCGGACCAAGCGGTCGAGCAGAGCCGGGTCCTGCAGCCAGCCGCCATTGTCAGCCTCGAACAGGTCACGCAGCACCACGCCGCCGGCGGCGACATAGGCCTCGACACCGACGAACAGCGCCCGGCGATCGCTCGCGCGCACCGTGGTCTCCGTCAGTAGGCGCCGGATCTGCTGCGGCTCCTTCGACCAGGAGTTTTCGAGCGCCTCCCAGACCTGCTCCTGACGCGTGTGATCGTCGGTCACGGTAAAGGCCATGAGTTGCTCGAGCTTCATACCATCCTGCTCGTAAACCTCCTGCAGCTTGGCCGAAACCCTGGCCAGCCTCAGGCGCTGCTGCACGAACGTTGCGGAGACGAAGAAGCATGCCGCAATCTCCTCGTGGCTCGCGCCTTGGTCATGAAGTGTCTGGAAGGCTCGAAACATATCGAGCGGATGTAAATCTTCGCGCTGAAAATTCTCGGCCAGCGAATCCTCCTCGATCGGGACCGCGCTGTGGGCGTCGCTGACAACGCAGGGAACTGGCTCGGTCTTGATCATGCGCTTCTGCTTGACCAGCAGTTCCAGCGCGCGATAGCGGCGCCCGCCAGCCGGTACCTCGAACATGCCGGTCTCGTTACCCTCTACATCCAGCACTGGCCGGACGTTGAGGCTCTGGAGCAGGCCGCGCCGTGCGATCGACCCAGCGAGGTCCTCTATCGTTTCCCCGCGCTTGATGCGCCGGACATTGGACTGGCTCAGCACCAGCTTGTTGAAGGGGATGTCACGTGAAGCGTTGAGGGTGATCTTCTGCTTGGGCGTAGCCATGGGATTGTCTCCGCGACGGGCGGCCGAGACTCTCTCGACCTCCAAACCCGTCAAAAAAGACGGGCGCAGCCCTCTCACTCTGAGGACTGCGCCGCACACCGAGGATCCAGAGGGGGGACAGGGCCGCAGACACGACTTTGCGCATCTGCGGCTTTGCGGATTTCAAGCTGAGATCTCACGCGCCATCGCGGCCAGACTGCGCAGCGTGATAGAGGATACGTTCCGCGTCGCGAAGGCTTCCAGCCCGGCGGGCGGCCTCTGCCCAGACCGAAATCGGCAGGTCGGTGGCAAAGAGGATGTCGCGCTCGATGCCCGTGCCGAAGGGCAGCCGGATCGACGTCATCCCAAGGTAGCGAGAAACTGCCCTGCTCCGGATAGCCGAGATCGGCGAGACCGAACATGGTGTCGCCATCGGCATCCAGCACTGTTGCGAGTCAGGCTCCTCCCCGATTGGATTGAAGAACTTCACGACCGGTACGTGTTCGGCGTCGCGCTCGCGGCCGTTGGCGAGCAGGCACGCAGTTCCTCGGTGAGAACGATCATGCCGCCCTCCTCTCGGTCTCGGCCTCATCGACGTCAGCCCGGGCTGTCCTGGCTGCACCGTCAGGTTGCGGCAGGAAGGCGAGCAACCAGTCGGCCGCCTTGCTGGCCTGGGAGGCGGCACGCACGATGGCGCGGTTGTCTTCGCGCAGGACCTCGAGCCAGGAGGACATGTAATCGGCGTGGCGCACGGTCGGCACAATACCTAGAGAGGCGCAGCAGAAGGCCGCGTTCATCTCTGCGACCAGTTCCTCGAAAGCATATCTCTTGGTGCCGAAGGCGCCGCCGAGGTCACGGCCGACGCGGGAGGGATGGCCGGTCGCATGGCCAAGCTCGTGCAGGGCGGTGCGGTGCCAGTCGATGGTCTCGAAATACGCCTGCGGGGGCGGCACCCGCACGTAGTCCTGCGCCGGCACATAATAGGCACTGCTGCCGCCGATGCGGAAATCGATACCTGTCGCCTTGATCAGCGCCTCGACTGTAGGCTCGATCAGTCCGGGTTCCGGTGCAGGCGGAGCCGCGGCCAGATCGTCTGGCAGATTTTCGCATTGCGCGACGTTGAACACGGTGAAGCGCTTAAGGAACGGTATGGCCTGTGCTGCCTCGCCGGTTTCCCGGGCGCGACGCTTCTCGTCGTCAGGAATGAAGCGGTCAGCATAGACGACGGTGGTCCCGTGTTCGCCCTTGCGGACATGGCCGCCCAGCGATAGCGCCTGGCGGAAAGTCAGCCAGCTTTGGACGGGAAAGCCATGCTCTACGACCGCACCCCACAGGATTAGCACGTTGATCCCCGAATAGGCGCGGCCAGTCGTGGCATTGGCCGGCATGGCGAGGGGCGCTTGCCCCGCCGTCGTTCCCCAGGGCTGCACCCAGGGGAAGCGGCCGGCTTCCAGCTCCGCGATGATCTTGTTGGTGATATCGTCATAGAGGCTTGTCCGGTCAGCGCCGGCGCGAGCGTAATGTCTGGACATCGCGGTTCTCCGCGACGGGCGCCGGAGGCCTCTCCTCCAGCCCTCAACCCGTCACGGCAAACCGGTCCGTACTCTCACTCTAGACGGCGTTGCGGGGACCTCCCGCAGAAGGGGGACGCTCTCGAATTTGGGCAAAGGCGGTCCGCGCCAAATCAGCAAATGTCGCTGACCATCTAGTAATTATTGCTACCGGACTGCGTGGCGGATGCGGTCGGTAAGCGTTTGTTCGACGTCGGAATAGCCCTCCCAGGCTTCGGGCAACTGAGCCCGCGCGGCGGCGGCGAAAACATCGAAACCGTTGGCGCTTTCGCAAGTGGGCAACTCCTCCCAACTGACGGGCACCGCGCATGAGGCCCCCGCGCGTGCCCGGGTCGACCAGGGACAGATTGCGGTGGAGCCCTGGCCGTTGCGCAAGTAGTCGAGAAACATTCGGCCCTTGCGCTTCATCTTGCTCATGTTGGCGACGAAGCGCGACGGATCTGTGCGGGCCAGTAGTTCGGCGAAATCTTGGCAGAAGCTCTTGACGTCGTCCCAGTCTGCCTCCGGGATGAGTGGCACGACCACATGAACGCCCTTGCCGCCGGACAGCAACGGCCACGACTGCAGTCCAAGCGCTTCCAGAATGCTCCGAATGTCGAGGGCTGCCTGCTTGACGGCAGCAAAGCCCAAGCCCTCGTCGGGGTCGATGTCGAAGATCATGCGGTGCGGCAGATCCGGCTGCTGGCGACGGCTTCCCCAGATGTGGAATTCGAGCACGTTCATCTGGACACCTGCGATCAACCCAGCCAAGTCATCGACCCACAAGATGCGGCTTTCCTTACCGGACATCTTCTCCAGCTGGCCGTCATGGATAGCCTTGGGCATGCCTGGCAGTCTGTGCTTCTGAAAGAAGGTCTGCTGCAGGTCGCCGTCGGTATCGCGCACCAGCGACAGCGGTCGATCCTGGATGTGCGGCAGCATCTTCTCGGCGACCACGGCGTAGTAAGCGGCGAGCGTGGCCTTGGTCACCTTGGTCCCCGGATACATGATCTTGTCTGGATGCGTCAGCTTGACGCCGACAGCAGCGGCGATCTCCTTGCCAATTCCCGCATCGAGATTGGCGGAGCCAAGAGTTGCCGGCGTCTTCGGCATTTCCATCACGACCTGGTCGGCTCGCTTGTCTTCGCGCATGCCCTCAAAGCTTGGATGCCGCAAGCTGCCGTCCGGTGTCACTTCGGCATAGGTAACCTCGGCAACAAGTTCGGGCTTCACCCATTTGGCACGTCGGGCAATGTCTCTCGGGACGGAGGCGAAAGCCGGTTTCTCAAGACGGCGTTTCTCGAGCTTCGCAAGGATGTCCTTGCGCATCGCCGCGGTGAACCCCGTTCCGACGCGGCCGCGATAGATGAGCTTGCCATTGTCGTAAGTGCCGAGGATCAGCGAGGCCATGCCATGTCCTGTTTCACTTGGGCGATAGCCACCGACAACGAATTCCTGTCGCTTCGTGCACTTGATCTTGAGCCAACTCGAGGTGCGGTCGCCGACGTAGGAGCTGTCGGCGCGCTTGGCGATGACGCCTTCGTGGCCGCCCTCGCACATAGCGTCGAACACCCTTTTGCCCTGGTCGACGATGTGGCTGGAGAATTGCAGGCGGTCGTCAGGGCCGCGCGCGCCAAGCAGGGACTCAAGTCGTTCCTTGCGCTTTAGGAGTGGCTGGTTCGACAGATCTTCGCCATCGAGTTCAAGCAGATCGAAGGCGTAGAATTTGAGGGGCATACCCGCGGCAATGCCGGTTTTCAGCATGGAGAAGTTCGAGCGGCCTTGGCTGTCGATGGCGACGATCTCACCATCGATCAAAACCGCGCCTTTGGTCAGTCTCTGAAGCGGCGGCAGGATGACCTTGAACTGTCGGGTCCAGTCGTGGCCATTGCGGGTATAGACGACAACGTTCGAGCCGGAGATGGCGACTTGGGCACGATAGCCATCGAACTTCATCTCGAAGAGCCAATCCCCGCCCACCGGTATGTGGTCAGTCAATGTGCAGAGCTGGAAGGACCGAAATGCCGGCAGCGGATATGTAGGGATAGATTCTGAGTCTCTGCGCCGTGTGCGCCTTTTGCTGATGCTGAGGGTGCCATCTACAGCCGACATGCGGATCTCGGGTCCATGGTCCGATTCAATACCCTGCCTGGGATTCGGTTCCATGCCCAAGCATCCCGCGCCGGCGATCGTCGGCGCTCAAAGGAAGAACGGCGTATAAGCCGCAGTCCTGCGCGCATCCGCGAATGCGGACATTGTCGCGCGCGGGACGGAGGAAATTCGCCCCCGCCGCGGGCGGTTAACAGGACAGCCGTAGGAGCGTCAGCATAGCGCCGGCCGCAGGACGGGACGCGGGACCGACTGTCCCCGTCCGCGGCGGTCATCGTTTGCATTCAGGATATGGATGCGACCGGCATCGTTCGCGCGCATTTGCTTTTCTCGACTGTGTCGCCGCTGATCGGCGACGATAGGATTGGCCGATACATCGGCGAGTTGGTCTGAAAGAGTCGCGCACGTCATGGCCATTGAGGTGCAGCAGTCGGCGACGAAGTGGAGGTAGTGCAGCGGGCGTGTGAGATGAGGCACATGTGGGGCAGCATCAACCACTGGCGGGGCGATGCTGGCCCGGCCGAGTCTCGCAAGGTCGGCAAACTAGGCAACACACGCACGATAGGCCTTGGGCCGACCCGACCCGTTTGACGTCTGGCTAATCCATGTCCGGAACGTCGCCGCAGACGAATAGCGTCGTGGGCGGCCCATAGTCACCGAGCGCTGGGTCTGCATCACGGCTCCAGGCTATGACACCAACGTGGCCTGACGACAGAGCCTTAGCCGTGCGGACTGCGCGTTCTTCGCTCTGCTGGTCGGTGGGACCGTAAGCGGCAAAAAGCTCGCCGTCTTCGCCTCGATCAAACGCAACGACCACAATCAGCTTCGGCTTAGTCTGCGTGGGCAGCATATTGTCCGACATTCAAACCTCCTAGAGGAACCGTTCCCCGTCGTCGCGATGCTTCAGGCAGAACCAGTGCGATGGCTGCCGCGGCCGGGCAAAGCCGAAACCTCCATCCTTATCGCAGCCGGGGTGCTCGCACGGATGATTGGCAACGCGTCGTCGGTCGCGCGGCGGCGCTGTCATGCCTTCGGCAAGCCGGCTCGGTTCGTCGCTCATAACGGGTTGATCGGCCCGACCAGGCCGGGATAGTCGTTGGGCAATTTGTTGAGGGCGCTCGTATTCACTTCACGACCAACGCGATTGAATTGAAGCTCGCCGTCGATGTCGTGGCGGAGAATGTCCTTGAGACTGTCCTTGGGTGTCGCAGGATCCAACCACGCGTCATAGTAGGCTTGGTCGAGGATGAGCGGCTGCCGATCGTGCAACTGCTTCATCGGGTCGCCCGCAGGCTCTGTGATGATGGTGCAGCTGGTGATGTCGAGATTGGAATTGTAGGCCCAGAGGCCGGCGAACGAGAAGGGCGCGTGGTCTGGCTGGTAAATGTGCCATGGATCTTTCTTGCCGTCCGCCGGTGAAATGGTCCATTCGTAGAAGCCATCCGCCGGGATCAGGCAGCGCTTCGATTTGAAGGCGTCGCGAAAGGCCGGAGCTGTTTCGATGCCCTCAATTCTCGCATTAAACATCGCCGCCTTCGGCATCTCCTTTGCCCAGAAGGGGACCAGCCACCAGCGCCCTTCGCGGAGCTTGTGATTGCCGTCTTCGCCGGCTGTTACGAACGGGACATCCTGGGTCGGCGCAATGTTGTAGCGTGGCTCGTCATTGCGGCCGGTTTCTGTCGGCGCCGTCAGTCGGTATAGCCGGTGGATTTCAGACCATGACAGGTATCTGGTGAAGCGACCGCACATTACTTGCCCCTGATTTCGCAAACCCCGCTAATTCACAGTCCCGCGCGCCAAGTTAGTGTATGCGGTCTTGAATTCGCGTTGGATCTGGCCTTGCACGATGCGGGACAACTCCCTTGCCTCTTCCTCGCTAGGCATGAGGCTGACGATTAGATCGGCAATAATCCAGCCACTCGCATATAGGGCACCGTCCGGAGTAAGCTTGTTTAAGACCTTGCATGCCTTCTTGACCGCCTTCTCGATTTCCGGGCGGTCGCGCATAATATTGGCAATCAGCTCGTCTTGCCGTTTCTCGGCGGTGTAAAGCACCTCAATCATTAGTTTCTCTCCTTCGCTGCGGCCACGGCTTCCGGCGGCTGGTGTCACTCTACCAGTTGTAAGAAAAGGTGGTTTTCCGGGACTGCGTCCACAGGCCAATCGGCGCAGCATGCAGCAATTGCCGCCTTGTTCGCATCCATCCAAACGCTCGCCGCGTTGTCGTCATCATCATTAGGCTCTTCGTCGGCCGAAAAGCTGGCGTCATCCCAGCCTTCCAACGCGAACATTCCATCGGCCGCCTGCTCAGGCGATATCCCAGCTGCGGCAAAGACAGATTTTGCGGCTTCGATCCCTCGCTGTTTTTCTTCAGGCAGAGCGCCCTTGATCTCTAAACTGAGCTGCATGGCTCGCGTCCTGTGGCTATCGTGCCGACAGTGAACAAAATGAGAACGACAGAGTCAAGATGATCTTGACTGATGAGGAATATGTTCCTCTTTTAGGCGTTATGGCGCACGACCCGATCGACACGCTGGAAAAGGCGACCCGGCACAACATGCTTGTAAAGGCTGAGTGCAGTTGCGGCAACGTCCGCTACTGCCGGTCGGCCGACCTGATGATGGTCTATGGCGGAGGCGTCGATCCTCAGAAGCTGAAATTCGACTGCAACCGCTGCAAGCCACAGATCAAAATTACCTTGCTGGAGGTGCATCCCGAGCATCTGCCGAAGCGCTTGATGATCCACAAGCCGATGAAGATCGACGGCAAGGTCGTCTGGCACACAGAGAGATTTCGAGGATAGGACATGGCCAGGTCGAAAGGTTCGCAGCAATTATCACAGGCTGAAATTGAGCGCTTTGTGACGGCAGCGGAGGCACTGCACTTAAGTATCATCAAGCCGTTTATATCGCCCCATAGCGACCACTACCGGCAGACGCGCGTCCTGCATGAGGTGCTGTTGAAAGCCGTGCGGGAAGTCACCGGGAAGGAAGTGGCGTTCATCCAGTGGAACGGGACAGGGCCGTCCAAGCCGTAGCGTGGCTCTAGACGTTTTCGCAGCCGATCCCATCGCCGTCGCGGTCCAGATCATAGATATCCGTGCCGACAACAGTGACCGGGCCGCGTACCTAGGCGGACCATTGCCCTTTCCGGAGGAGCAATCGACGTCGCTGGCGATTGGAACGCAGGCTCCCGCGTAGTTTGGGTCGCACGCGTCTTCGGCATGAGCGCAGCCGATGAAAGATGCCACACCAAAAGCGACCGCGCCTACACGACGGAGCCGCCGGCTGGATCCTTATCCGAATCAGCGCTGTATCTCAGTCGTCTATCTCTTCGCCTTCATCGTCTTCGTCCGAACCGCGAGACGGGTCTTCGACGAATGTTTGGCAGCCCTCATTAAATGATTGGCTGTTTGAGCTGCAGTCGCTGTCGTTGGAAATCTGATTTTGCTCAGCCCAGTCGTAGCCAGCTTTATGCCCGGAACAATCTTCGGTGCAGTCATTTCCTCCGAAAGTCCCCTGCGCATGACATGGCGTAGCTGATGCCGCCGCAAGCATCAATGTGCCCAAGTGGAACAGCCTTCGAATTCTCATCTGCGCCCCCCACGGTGAGCAACGCTGCTATCTAGGCGCCGCGAATATGCCTACTCGCACGAACCCAAATCACGCAATCTGGTCCTGATATCAGTGGCAGTGATACTCGCCAGTCTTGTGGTTGGTATGGCACCCATTGGCATCGGTGCCGCCGCGGTGTGCGAAGGTATCCACCGAAAATGCCAACATGGTCAAAGCCGCCATGGCGGCAAGAATTGTAGATTTCATATCGCCCTCCCAAGATAATTCGGACAGAAGAGCACTATCGTGGAGTTAGCACAACTGGCTGATTGCAAATTACCTACTGGTTAAGTGCCGATCTTCAATATCCAATATTGCTCCCGCGCATCAAGATCGGCCGATGAAATGGCGAGCGACGGGCTTAGACGCCCAATTGCGCGGCCATCTTTTGCGTGGCCGCCGTTGTCCGGTCAATGCCGCTGGTGATCGACAGCAGATGTCGTTTCGTCGAAAGAAATTCCGAGTCGCTGCAATCGGCCACAGCGCGCTTGAACAGGGCTCGCATGGCAATGAGCGCGACCTCGCCGTTACCAGATCACAGACCAGCGAGGCATCTGTCGGTGCAAGTTGATTTGCGACGGCCTTTCGGATCGCAAAGCTTCGCGAACTCGGCTTTCTCAAAGCGGGTCAACGGCGCGGCGGCGGAAAATCAGGGGATTTGGGATTGGTTTTGGCCATGACTTCTGTACACGATTCAAAAATCATTCTTCGCCGCAAAAAATTGCCGCATGCCGCATCTGTGGTCGTTCGTCGACACGCAACCGACATGTCCCTCCGTCGCGCAGTCGCTGTGGTAATAATGGGGGTGCCACCGCCCCGGCGCCACAACGGCCTGTGGCGAGTGTCGATCAGCCTGGCTGACTCATAGCAGCCCGAATGCCATTGCGGTGAGAAAGGCCACCACTAGCACCACGAGGACCCCAATAATCAGCCAGACGGCGCTCTTGGCGTCCATTTAGACCCTCAACTGTCGGTTCCATTGATCACATAGCGCGACGCGAAGACGCTCACCAGTCACTGTGACTCCAGCGCATACGCGTCCTGGGCGAACTGACGGGCGTTTGTGGATAGGGACTACTGTGGGAGCATGGGTTCGAAAAGTGGGAATATTCGCGCGCAAAAGGCCGGCCGGCTTACCGGCCTGTCGCGCGGTCAGTCTCAACTGGTTGCCGGCTTGGATGTAGGCGGCTCACGGCGAGCGAGCAGCTTGTCGATCCGCCTTCCATCCATATCGAGGATCTCGAAGCGCCAGCCCTCGTAGTCAAAGTGCTCACCGGCTTCCGGCAAGTGCCCAAGGCGGGACAAGGCGAACCCAGCGATCGTGTGAAAATCCCCTTCGGCAGACCCCGATCGGAATCCTAGGCGAGCGAACGCATCGTGCGCCAGCATCATTCCGTCGATGAGCAAGGACCCGTCATCGCGCTCGATGACATCAGGGTCCTCATTGTCCAGGTCAGGAAGGTCGCCTGCGATGGCTTCGAGCAGATCGGTCTGGGTGACGATCCCCTCCAGAGCGCCATATTCGTCGATGACGATCGCCAGGCGCACCGGCGTCCGCTTGAACTGATCGAGTACACGGAAAATCGGCGTTGCCTCGTGAACGATCAAAGGTTCTCGGATGACCGCCATCGGGTCAAGCATTTTGCCGTCGAACACCTGGTCGAGAAGGTCCTTCTTCAGAATCATGCCAAGCGGTTCGTCTATCCCCCCACGGCCGACCAGAAGCTGCTCATGGCGACATTGCCGGATGGTGCGCAGAATCTCGTCAGGGATGTCGTCGGTATCGATCCAGTCGATATCGCGTCGCGGTGTCATGATGTCGGCAATGCGCCGATCGCCGATGTTGAAGACACGCTCGACCAGTTCCTGTTGCGTCTGATGAAGGAGCCCTGCCTCCTGGCTTGCCGCCACGAGCAGCTTCAGCTCTTCGGGCGAATGCAAGGACTCCTCGCCTGTGCCCGGACGCAGACCGCACAGACGCAGCACCAGATTGCCGAGACCGTTGAGAACAAGGATCGCCGGCCTGAGCAGGAACAGGAACAGACCGAGAGGGCGGACGACCCGAAGTGCCGTGCTCTCGCTGCGCTGGAGCGCCAGACTTTTCGGCGCTAGTTCACCCAGGACAATGTGTAGCGCGGTTATGATGATGAAGGCGATTGCGACGGCAATGGTGTGCGAAGCTGCCGTGGCCAGCGACCCCATCACTCCCAAGAGGAGTGGCTCGATCAGATGAGCGAGTGCAGGCTCGCCGACCCAACCGAGCGCCAGCGATGAGATGGTGATGCCGAGCTGAGTTGCTGCAAGGTTCGCATCGAGATTCACCAAAGCCCGTTGAAGGAGGCTGGCGTTCGAGCGTCCAGCTGTAGCCAATTCGTCGACGCGGCTTCGTCTAACCGCGACCAGCGCAAATTCGGCGGCGACAAAGAAACCGTTGGCGCCTACGAGTAGGAGAACCAACAGAATTCCAAGAATGTCGCGTAGACTACCATCGTCCGCAGGCATGATATCCTCTTTATGAAACAGCCACTCTCATCTCTCAAGCGCGTATGCCGCCGTCGTGGAACCGCCGTTGGCCATCATTGCGGAGCGATCACCGCAGCTCCGCCTCTGACAATCAGGGGCAAGATAGCCAAATCCGCGCTGAGTATCCTACCCCCGCAAAAAATCCGCCGGCGCGAACCGGCGGGCCAGAAATCGGATAGAAAAAGAACCGGTCATGCCGGCCGAACTAAATGTGGCGTATCTGGGTAGTCGAAGTCAATGGATCCGCCGCATAGAGATCGCCTTTGATCCAGTGATTTAGCAGTATCACCCCGATGCCGGCGAGGATCGCCAGCGCTATCATCCAAATGATCTTCTGACGGTCGCTCAATGTTCTAAACCCAAACCCGAACCACGCGTGCCGGCACTTAATGGCACGACGTCGTTAATTGCAATGTGATCCCTATGAGAATCGCTGTGGCCTTGGCGGTCGGTCAAACTTTCTCATTTCGACGAGATTTGCCAGACAGCCACGCCAGTAAGAATAAGGCCGGCGGTACCTTCGATAGTTCGCGATATCACATCGAACAGGCGCGGCCGACGGTCGAAGAAATGCACCAGCCGTTCCCGAAACAGGATCGACAGAACTGCCACGCAAGACAACGTCAGTGCCACGCCGGCCATCATGGTGATTGCAAAGAGTATGCCCGCGACCGGAACACCTCTTGAGATCGCGAAGGTCATCGCGAAGAGCGTCAATGGACATGGGATCAGGCCGGCCATGACGCCCACAACCTCGCCTTCATGCTGATGGTGATGACCGTGGCTGAGCGCCCGCCAAAGCATCCACAGACCAATTAACCCGAGCAGGCCACGACTGACATCCTCCAAAAGCGGCGCCCGGCCGACGCTGCCCAGCGCAATCGAGACTAATGGCAACGAGAGGGCTGCAATCACAACGGCAATCGTGACATGGGTGAAGGAGAGTGTCAGCGACACCAGTAGGCCGCGACGGATGCTGGCATCCGATCCGGCCAAATAGGTAGCCAGCACGGCTTTGCTGTGTCCGGGTGTCAAAGCATGCGCAGCTCCGAACAGGACACCCATCGGCAGGAAGGCAGTGAACGCCAGCCAGTCGCCCCCGGCTGACAGCAATTTGATCTGTTCGGCGAGCGCCAAGTATATCGTGCGTTGAAACTCGACCAGGGTTTGGAAAAACACGTTCTATCCGTTCCGCCGCTTCAACCGCACGTCAATTCAAGGCGTGTCGCGAATATCTTGCCGAGATCGGTTCCGGTCGGATCGCTGAAGAAGGCATCCGTCAATTTCGTCTGATTCTGTGCGATTGCGGTATTCGGATCGGGGCGGACGACGGCCCTCGTGCAATCTTTCGGTAGGCCAGCCACGGCGATCTTATCGTCATCGGTGAAATCGATCGCGGTGTAGAAGGTCGGATCGTAGACGCCGATGCTCACCTTGCCGGCGAGCGCCAGCGTGTCTTTCGGCTGCGTCTCGAATTGGATGACGAGTTGATTGTTCTCGTAGCTAGTGACCAGCCTCGCCGGCGGCGTCATCGCCACGTCCTTGCCTTCCACAGTGACCATTTGGAAATAATTGTATTCTTCCAGTGAGGCATGGATGGTGAGGGCGGCGGCGTCGAGTTCTTCGGCGTCGAGAGTAAGGTCGGAATTCTTGTCGAACTCCATCAGCACCGTCGAGGAGAAGAGCTCGTCGAACCGCCAGAGATGCTTGAGCGACTTGACCGACTTGTCAGCGCCAACCGTTAGGTCCAAACGGGCTTCCGCGAAGACATGAGGATGAGCGCCGGCCGCGACGGTGGAGGCGAGCAGGAGCGCCACGCCAAAAATCGTGCTGGTCAGTCGCATTTGCGCTCGCTTTCTCGTCATTGCGCGCCAACCGAGTGATCTGGCAGCGCAAGCAGGCTAAATTGGGACGCGGCCCGCGAAGCCTTTTCAATCATCGACGATCGAACTTGCTATGATGGCGTTCGCTGTGCCCCGAACGGCTGGCGACGTCAAATGCACGAGCTGCTTGCGATTGCCCGCGATCAGTATGAACAGCCGGGAAACCTGCCTGCCCTTCCTCTCCTCGCCGATTTTTTCGGCGTCGGTGCGGTGGAAGAACCGTTTTTCAAACTCGGCGCGGTCGACATCGAAAAGCTTGAGCGAGCAGGTCTGGACGGACCTGCCGTCCATGGTCGCCCTGGTCACCGCGACCATCGTTCCGGCCGGAAGGTCGTCGCCGGTGACCTGCCATCCGCGGAAGGCCTTCATGGCATCCACAGGAGCAAGTGCCGCGCCGTCGACGAGCGGCGTCCATCCGCGCGTCTTTGCCAATGTCGCGGTTCGCTCGAAGTCGGGGCCGTGCGCCAGGCATGTCGCGTGGAAGGCATCCAGCGCCCGGTCGACGCCATCGGCATGCGCAAGCGGTGATGCCAACCATGCGGCCGCAAGCGTCAAGGACAAGTAGGTCTTGGGCATTCGGTAGACTCGCGTATCGAAGCAGGCCGGGATAGCCAATCGGCAAGATAGCGCCGCGGCGGCTGCGCACACAATGCAGCGCGGCCCGCGACTACCGGCCCGCGCGTCTTCCTGGCGGCGGCGCGCCCGGTCCGGTCGCCGCGGCATGCCGCGCTCAGGCAGGCAGGATCTTGTCCGTGGTCGCGCGCACATAATCGAGGTTCATGGTCCCGACGGCGCCGGTATCGTCGACCCTGAAGCCTGTCTCGACCAGTAGAGTTCCGACCGCATTCATGTCGATATGCCCGTGCCGATGGAGCCTCGGCAATGTGGATTCGTGCAGCGGCCTTCCGAAGTCGATAAGCAGCAGTCGGCCTCCCGGCTTCAGAACCCGCTCCGCTTCACGAAAGAAGGTCGATCGGTCGGGTTTCGGCAGGTGATGCAGCATGAGCGTACCGATCACGATGTCGAATTGGCCATCTTCGAAGGGAAGTTCCTGGGCCGTCGCCTGGACGAAGGTCAGATCAACGCCGGCTCGCGTAGCCTTGACGCGCGCCCTCTCGACCATTTCGACCGATGCGTCGACGCCCGTGACGCGTCCGACCGCTCCGACCAACTGTCTCGCGGCTATGGCAAGCGTGCCCGTACCGCAGGCGACATCGAGCATCGCCTCGCCGGGCTGGAGCCTTGCCAGACGCAGCATGAATTCACGGAACCGGTCCTCGCGGCCCCAAGTCAGGACGCGCGCAAGCAGGTCATAGCCGACCGCCCTATGCAGGACGATGCCGATGCCCCTTTCGCCGGCGCCATGCGCGCCGGCAGTCCGCATGTGACGAAAGCCGCCCCAGAGTGCGAATGCCACGACCGCGGCGAGGATGAGGCCGTGGACTGCAGCCGTCCAAGCACCGGCATTGAGATAGCCGTTCCCGAAATGAAGCATTAGCAGAAAACCGGCGACCAGCGACAGTTTGACGAGCACGGCAAGCATAATAACGCCCTTTCGCGAATGCTGTCCGTTTCCAGCCCGATGACCAAATTGGTGCATTTCCTTTTGCCTCCTCGTCCGTTTCCGGAGTGCTCAAGGCATTCTTGAGCTTCTGGACTCGGCGTATCATACTGGACAGATTGTCCAGTAGCGCTGTTGCTGGACAACGGACCGCTGAACGTCCGAAACCGCACGGTGGAAAGAGCAATGACCATTAAAATCGAGCGGCCCGACCACAGGGGTACGATCGACCGTCGTGTCGCGCGCACGCGCGCCATGCTGCAGGACGCGCTGATTGCCCTGATCCCAGAGTGCGGCTATGCGGCTCTCACCGTGGAAGACATCTGCCAGAAAGCTGATGTCGGCAGGTCGACCTTCTATACGCACTATGCCGGCAAGGACGAATTGCGCAGCGCGGCCCTTGAGGCGCATCTGCTGTCGCTGAGCAGGCGCGTGTCGGCAGACGAAAAGACAGGCAACCGCCCATTCGAATTCAGCCTGCCGATGTTCGAGCACGCGCGGGCGTTCCGGTCGCTTCACAAGGCGCTACTTGCGAGCAGCGGCGACACGATCCACGATCAATTGCGTGAACGCATACGGCGCGCAGTGCGAACCGAACTGTCTGGCAAGCGGATCGGCGACGCGGGCGTGCCGCTGGAATTCGTCGTCCAGTTCATATCGGGAGCCTTTCTCTCGGTGCTTGCCTGGTGGATCGCCGAGGACGCCAGCCTCTCGCCGGCCCAGGTCGACGACCTGTTCCAGCGGATGGCGGGTTCAGCTCTTCCGGGTCGGTCACCCTAGCAAGAGCTTCCAAATCCAGATCTCGCGCCGGTTGAGGCTAACGTTCCTCGGGCGGCCGAATCTTGCGAAACGTCGTGAGCAAAAGGATTTCGTAGATGGTGTTTAAGCCACCGCGATGAGAATTGGTCAGCCGAAACCGGAAACGGCAAGCAGGGGTCCGGCGACCATCGGACTGACCGCCGAACCGCGTTCGGCCAGAGCCCCACTCGGACCGCCAATCTTCGTCGATTCAAAATCGCATGGCAACGAGTCGAGCTATTTCGGCCGGCGCTTGATCGGGGATGGCAAAGACCGAGCTGACGTTGATCTCACAAAGCACATACGTGTCTTCACCTGACACAGTCCGTGGTCCGTAGAGAAAATCGGCATCCCAAATGATCGGCAGCGACCTGGCATCGATGCCTAGCACAGCCATCATTTGCGGCGTCCACCCGGTTTCCATATTGGTCCGCAGCGCCTGAAACGATTCGGCCGTGGCGGGATGCATTATCCGCGGCCCTGGTTGCGCAGCCTCGGAATCTGGCCCTTCAGGAGGTGGTGGGATTAGGGCCTTGATGAACTGGTGGCCAAAGCCGACCACCTTGTCGGCGCCCATGTAACAGCGGATCATCCCGTCGGGTAAACGCGGTTGGAATGGCTGATCCACGATGCAGCCATCGGGTGTCAAATACACCTCGCAGCGCGCCATGAAATCCGGCAGTGCGAGTTCTTCCGGCGTACTGCCTCGTCGCGCGTGCAGCACCCGAACCGCCGGCTCTCCGCCAGGAAGCGAACCGATCAGCTCGACCTTCCATACTCCCTGGCCGCCATTGCCGCGGTTCTGCTTCAGCACCCGTGGACCGGCCGTTCGAAGCCGCTCCGGAAACGCCTCGCGAAAAGCCTCGGCGGAGCCGTAGAGGTAAGTATCGGTTCCCCATCCGAGATGCTTCGTACGGTGCAGAACTTCCTTCACGCCCATATTCAGGATCACGTCTGGATGTGCACTCACCCAGGGGCCGCGTGCCGCCACGTCGCGCAGCAGCGGGTCAAGCACCGCACGGGTTTTTCCCTCGTGCAAGGGATCGACCCAGACCAGCACGCCGTCCGTCGCCAGGAGCTGGGTCCGAACCTCCTCGGCAAACTCTTCGTCATAAACGGCCGGTTCGGCGTGAACACCGATCGCAGCGAGTTCCTCGAACACGCGATGAAACCGGTTGTTCTGCGGTGTCGCCGTGCGACGCGCCTCCCGGTCACCGCGCCAGACCACAGCCACTCGCATCGTGCCCATTATACCTCGCCTCCTACTTGCTCGCCCATCAGACAGCCCCGATACGAAATAGACTGCGATGCTCGCATCCGAGCAGAAAGATCGGCCTAGATCGAGCCCGCCGCGACGCCGAAAAGCACGCCCAGGATCGAACATGCCGCTAGCACCGGGATCACGCCGACCTTGAAGCGGAATACCGCCAGCATACCACATGAAACCAACGAATTGAGTGACTGAAGCCGGCGGCGGCCTGGGCAACGAGGGCAGATCAAGTCGGCACTCAAATCACCGGCCGCCGCTCGCCGTCGGCCAGGTGGCAGGCCGCGACCCCGCCATGCGGCACCGAGCGCAACATCGGCTCCTCGGCCCGGCAGACATCGATCGCCACAGGACAGCGGGTGTTGAAGCGGCATCCCGGTGGCGGCGCGCTGGGGCTTGGAGGATCGCCCGCGAGGATGATTCGGCGACGGCCGGCCTCGATACGAGGATCCGGCGAAGGAACCGCCGAAAGCAGTGCCTGGCTGTAGGGATGGGCCGGCTCGCGAAACAGCGGCCGCGTCACGCCGGCTTCCGCGATGCGGCCAAGATACATCACCGTCACGTTTGAGCAGACCTCGCGCACGATCGCCAGGTCATGCGCAACGATGACGATGGTAAGGCCAAGCTGTTTCTGCAATGATGTGAACAGGTTGACGATCTGCGCCCGGATCGAAACGTCAAGCGCGCTGAGCGGTTCGTCGCAAACCAGGATCGATGGCTTCAGCGCAAGCGCGCGAGCGATCGAAACGCGCTGGCGCTGGCCGCCGGAAAGCGAACGCGGCAGGCGGTCGAGCACGGTCGCTGGCAGCGCCACCAGATCCAGCAGCTCGCCGATACGGCGCCGGCGCTCGGCCGAAGATCCGAGGCGATGGATCTGCAGCGGCTCTTCCAGCGTCTGGTAGACGGTCTGGCGACGGCTCATCGAGCCCAGCGGATCCTGGAAGACGAACTGGACCTCGCGGCTGAACGATTTGCGGTCCGACTTCAGCCACTGGGCGCGATCCCGCCCCGAGATCAGCACCGTACCCTCAGTCTCCTTCTGCAGGCCGACGACGCTGCGAGCCAGCGTGGTCTTGCCACAACCGGATTCGCCAACGATGCCATGGAAGGCACCACACGGAATGGTCAGGTCGATGCCGTCGACCGCCCGCACGGCGCCTGTGCCGGAGCGGTTGGCGAAATGGACCTTCAGGCCCTTGACCTCAATCGCCGCAATGTCAGCCATGGACCGCTATCCCTTCCCGCCTCAGCACCACCGGGCATCCCACCTTGTGCGGCGTCCCGCCCGTCGAGATCGTCTGGAGCGGCGGCCGATGCACGCGGCATTCGGGCTCAACCAGTTCGCAGCGGGCTGCGAAACGGCAGCCCGGCTCCAGCCTGATCTGGTTCGGCGGCAAACCTGGTATTTCCTTGGTCGCGGCGGTTTCGTCGGCGCGGAAATCCGGTACAGAGGCAAGCAGCCCGCGTGTATAGGGATGCGTCGGCCGCGTCAGCACATCCATCGCGGTCCCCTCCTCCGCCACCTGCCCGGCATAGAGCACCATGACCCGGTCCGCGACCGAGGCGACGACGCCGATGTCGTGCGTGATCAGCACGACCGCGATGCCTTCCTCGCGCTGGATCTGGCGGATGAGCTCCAGGATCTGCGCCTGCACCGTGGCGTCCAGCGCAGTGGTCGGCTCGTCGGCGATCAGAACGCGCGGCCGGCTTGCCAGGGCCAGTGCGATCATGGCGCGCTGCAGCATGCCGCCAGACAGTTCATGCGGATAGCGATCGTAGCGGTCTTCCGGGTCAGGGATGCCGGTGCGGGCGAGCAGCGAGACCGCTTCCTTGCGGGCATCCGCATGCGAGAGATTGGCAAAGCGGCGCGCCTGGCGCGCCAGTTGCGGTCCGATCTTCAGCATCGGGTTCAGCGCGCTCATCGGGTCCTGGAAAATGACGCCGAAATAGCGGCCGCGAAGGTCAGACAAGCGCCTGGACTCCATTCCGACCAGTTCGCTCGCTTCGGCTCGGGCCGATCCCTTGATGTCGACGGTGACGCCCTCGGGCAGCAGGCCGAGCGGCCCAAGCGTCATGACGGTCTTGCCCGAACCGCTCTCGCCGACGACGGCGACTGTCTCGCCGGGACGGACGTTGAACGACACCCCATCGACCGCGCGCACGGAAACGGTCGTGGCGTAGAGATCAATGACCATGTTTTCTATGGAGTAGATCGGCTCGTCGCTCATGGCGCGGCTGTTCCCGTTTCGACGGCGTTCCGCTCCGCTTCCTCAACGGCGCGCGCCTTGCGACGCTTGCGCAGCAAACCGCCGCGCACCGGCCTCGGCACCTTTTGCAACGCGAAGGTCTCGCCCAGCAGATTGAAGCTGACCACCACCAAAGTGAGCGCAAGGCCCGGAAGGACGACCAGCCTCGGGTATTCCTCAATGTAGCTCATGCCGTCGACCAGCATCTGGCCCCATTCCGGCGCCGGCGGCGCGACGCCCAGGCCGAGGAAGCTCAGCGTCGCGATGGCCAGGACAAGGGCGCCAGCATCGGCGCTGGCATAGACCACGACGAGGGCCAGGACATGCGGCAGGATATGGCGCACAAAGATCCACAGATGGCTGGCGCCCATCACCCTTGCCGCTTCGATATAGGGCTGTTGCAATTCGGCGGTGACCACGGCGCGGCTCATGCGGGCATAGTTCGCCCACCACGCCAGCGTCAGCGCCGTGATCATCGACCAGTAGCCGGTGCCGAGAATGCCGATCAGCGCCAGCGCGATCACCAGGCTTGGCAGCGCCAGCGCGATGTCGATGAGGCTGATCAACACCAGCTCGACGCGCCCGCCGACATAACCGGCGAACGAACCGATGCTGACGCCGATGGCAAGTGCGGCCACCAGCACGATCACCATCGCCACCAGCGATATGCGGGCGCCGCCGATGATGCGGCTCAGAATATCGCGGCCGAGATAGTCGGTGCCCAGCCAGTGAGCCCAGCTCGGTCCCGCAAGCGTGACGTCGTAGTCTTGCGCGCCGGGATCGTAAGGCATGATCGAGGGACCGAGCACACCGACCGCGACAAAGAAGACGACTGGCAGCAGCACCAGCCAGGGCCAGTCCTTCATGCTCCTGAACAAGGACGTGTTCATCGGATCAAGCTCCTCTCGCCCTACGCATGCGCGGGTCGACAAACATGCAGATCACGTCAACCATCAGGTTGACGACAACGAAGAACACCACGAACAGCAACAGAACCGACTGCATGCCGACGAAGTCGCGGAAGCGGATTGCATCGATAAAGAAGGCGCCGACGCCGCGCAGCGCAAACACCGTTTCAACCACGATCGAACCGATGATCATCAGCGTGAACTGGGCGCCGAAGGTGGTCAGGAACGGGATGGCGATGTTGGGCAGAGCCTCGCGCATCAGCACCTGTGTCCTCGTGTAGCCCTTCGCGAAGCCCGTCGTGGCGAAGGGTCGCGACATGGCCTCCTGGAGGTTGACGCGGACGACGCGGCTCAGCACCGATGCCGGAAACAGGGCGATTGTCACCCACGGCAAGAGCCACGAGGTGAAGCCACTGACGCCGAAGGTGGGCAGCCAGCCCAGCATCACCGAAAAGACGATGACCAGCAGCGCCGCCACGAAGAAGTTCGGCGTCGAGGCGCCGACCAGCGAGAAGGCGTGGAGGAACCGGTCCAACGCGCCACCATTGCTGACCGCACCGGCAACGCCGAGCGCCACCGACAGGAAAAAGGCGAGAATGCCGCCGCCCGCAAGCAGCGCCGCCGTCATTGGGATTCTGGCGGCGAATTCCTGCGCGATCGGCTTGCCGGTGCGCAGCGAGAGGCCGAGATCGCCGGTGATGGCGCTGAAAAGCCATCGGCCGTAGCGGACCGGCAGCGGATCATAGAGCCCGAGGTCCTCGCCGATCTTCTTGATCATTTCGGCATCCGCGCCCGGGCCTGCCGCACGCTCGGCCATGAGCGCGGCGACGTTGCCCGGCGCCGCGGCAACCAGGGTAAAGGTCAATGCCGATGCCGCCACGACAAGCAGACAGGCAAGCAACATCCTTCGCAGAATCGTGCGTCTCATCGGCACTCCCCCAGGAGGTTCGAGGCGTTCAGGCCTTCAGCGTGATCGCCTTGAACGGCAGGTCGTAGTCCGTCGCGGGAAGCGCAAAGTTCTCGACGCGAGGATTGTGCGCCCACAGCCGCTGGCTGACAACGAGCGGGCAGATCGCCCGGTTGTCGTGCAGCCAGTCGTAGAGCGCCTGCATCTTGGCTTCGCGTTCGTCGCCGCTCGCTTCGAGCGCGGCCTTGACCACGCCATCAAGCTCCGGGGAAACATAGATCTTGCCGTCCGGCCCGCTGTCGGCGGTGGATACGAACGCGTTGCCGAGCGTGCCGTGCGGATCATAGGGCGCGCCATAGGTGGTGAAGAAGGCAAGATCATATTCGAACGCCGGGCGACGGTCGTGCATGGTGGCGTTGTCGACTGACGAGACCTGAACCTGGAAGCCGACCTCGGACAGCTGACCCTGGATCATCTCGGCGATGCGGCGCGAACCCGGCAGCGATTCCTCCGATACGAGGAAATCGATCGCCAGCGGCGCGCCCTCCTTGCTCCAGGCGCCTCCGCTTTCGCTCCAACCGCCATCGGCAAGGATTTTCCTGGCCGCGGCGACGTCGCGTACCGGCACGTCATGCCGCTTGCCCGACGAAGGCACGTTGGCCGGGAAGAGATCCGCCGCCGGATCTGCGTAGCCTTCGAACAACACCTTGGCGATCGCAGCGCGGTCGACCGAGACATAGATGGCCTCGCGCACGGCCTTGTCGGCCATCATCTTGGCCTTCGGCGAATAACCGAGCAGCATGGTTGCGGTGCCGGCCTCGGCCACCACTTTCATACCGTCCTTTTCAAGCGCGCGGGCGCGGCGTGGCGACAGCGTCGCCACCCAGTCGCCGCCGATCACGTCGAGGTCGCCGGAACGCAGGGCGTTGGCGCGGGCGAGTTCGTCGGGAACCACCTTCAGCTCCATGCGAGCAAACAGTGGCTTCTCGCCCCAGTATTTGTCGTTGCGCACCAGCACGGTGCCGGAGGAATCGTAGCTTTCGACGATCCACGGTCCGGTGCCGACCGGAGCGGTCTGCTTGCCGCCGGCGTCGACAGCCTTCGGCGACAGGAAGCGCACCGGACGCACGATGGTGAGCTCCAGCAAGGCGGCGGGCACCGGACGCTTCAGCTTGATCGTCAACTTGCTGGGTCCATCGGTGACGATGCTGTCGAATCCGTCGGACACACCGATCCATGAGAAATCCGCGACGCCCAGCCAGCGTTTGAGATTCCATTCGGCGGCGGTCGAATCGAAGGGCGTGCCGTCACTGAAGGCAACACCTTCGCGCAGGTCGAAGGCGATCGAAAGCTGGTCGTCGGCGACAGCCCACTTGGTGGCGAGCCCGGGCTCGAGCGCGCCGTCCTGGCCATAGTGTATGAGGGCGTCGAACACGACCGTGTAGGAACTCAGCGTGGAGACGTTTTGCAGCAGGTCGAGATCGCCGGTTTCGGCGGCAATGGCGACCTTCAACGTTTCATGCCCCTCCGAGTACGCGGCGCGCGGAAACGCGGCAATGAAGGCCAGGCCGGCTGTGGAGGCCAGGAAATTGCGGCGGTCGAGAGTCATCATGTTAGTTCCCCTTTTTGTTTGATTGGCAACGATCATGTGCACGCTTGCTAATTTGTATAGACATAAGACAAAAAGTCGGAAAACCGTTTGAGAGTTTTACCCCAGCGACCCACTTGGTCGCGGTTGCGGCCTACAGCCAGTTCAGCACCGCCGCCGAGAGCGCGAGATAGCGGCCGGCTTTCGCCATCGTGACGATCGCAACGAAGCTCCAGAGCGGCTCGCGCAGAACACCGGCCATCATCGTCAGCGAATCGCCGATGACGGGAACCCAGCTCAGCAACAGGCTCCATCGTCCGTAACGGCGGTAGCGCGCCGCGGCGCGATCGAGCGCAGTGGGCTTGACCGGAAACCATTTGCGGTCGCGAAAGCGGTCGATGCAGCGGCCGAGCAGCCAGTTGACAACCGAACCAAGCACGTTGCCGATCGTCGCGACCAGGATCAGCGCCGCCGGTGACTGGCTTCCGGTCAGCAGCAGGCCGGCCAGCACCGCCTCTGACTGCAGCGGCAGAATTGTCGCTGCGGCGAACGCGGTGAGGAACAGTGCGCCGAAGGCACCAACATCTCCCAGCATTGGGGCCGCTCAGCTCGCTTTCGGCCATTTTGGGTGCCTATCGTTAACGACATAACCATGCGCATGCTCGAAGCCTGCTTCGGTCCAGACGGCGTCCTCGAGGTGCGAATGCCCGTCAGACAGATCGTCATGGGCGTGGCTGAGAACGTCGGGATCGTGACGCGGCCACAACCACATCGCGGCAAAGAGTGCCGCGGCGCCAATGACGCCAAGCAGGATAAAGGTGAAGGGCAGGCCCATCGCCGCGCCGACGAGTCCGGCGATCGGATAGGTGATGAGCCAGCAGGCGTGCGAAAGCGCGAATTGCGCGGCAAACAATGCCGGCCGGTCGACGGGATCGGCCGAGCGCTTGATCAGCCGCCCAGACGGGGTCTGCGCCAGCGAATAGCCGAGCCCGAGCACGAACCAGAGCGGCAAGAGCAGCTGATAGCTGATGGCGAACGGCCCTGCGAACACGCCGGCAACCAGCAGGCCGGCGCCTGACAACATCGCAACCCGATCCGGGATGCTGTCCAGCAGCCGCGGCAGGACCAGCGCCGCGATCATCGAGCCGCCACCGAAGGCGGCAAGGGCAAATGCCGTGTCGCTCTGGGAAAGGTCGAATTTTGCCTGCACCAGGACCACCGTGTTGACGATCACCATGGCGCTGGCCGCCGCGACGGCAAGATTAAGGGCCAGCAAACCGCGCAAACGCGGCGTCGCCAGATAGTTACGGATGCCGCGTGTGGTGCGCTCGTAAATGCCGCGCGGCTCGGAGGGCTGCGGGCTGGGCAGCACCACGGAGACGACCAGCGCCGCTGACGCCAGGAACCCGACAACCGTGCCGGCGAACAGGCTATGGAAGCTTATGACCGAAAGCAGCGCCGCCGCGAGGATGGGGCTGACGACGCTTTCCAGGTCGTAGGCCAGCCGCGACAGCGACAAGGCCCGTGTGTAGTCCTTCTCTTCGGGCAGCACGTCAGGGATCGAAGCCTGGAAGGTCGGGGTGAAGCCGGCTGACGCCGACTGCAGGATGAAGATGAGAAGATATATCTGCCAGACTTCGGTGACGAAGGGCAGGAATACGGCAACCCCTGCCCTGATGAGGTCGAGCGAAACCAGCATGGTACGGCGTGGTAGGCGCTCGGCGAACGCGGCGGCAACGGGCGCCACGCCGACATAGGCGATCATCTTGATGGCAAGCGCCGTGCCGAGCACCGCGCCGGCATCGGCGCCGGCAAGGTCATAGGCCAGCAGCCCGAGCGCCACGGTGGCAAGGCCAGTGCCAATCAGGGCGATGACCTGGGCCAGGAAAAGATGGCGATAAGTGCGATTGGCAAGGACTTGCAGCATATGTCTGTCTTCTTGGAGGAGCGATGGGTCGTTGATCCGTGGCGATTGAATGGCGGGCCTGATCTCAGTGATGGTGGCCTTCCGGCTCGACCATTTTGAACGGCAGCACCTGCTCGCGACCCTTCGCGGCCAAGACCAACCTCGCCTGGAACTCATGCGGCTCAGCAGGAGCCACGGTGCTCTCAAGGCGATGATGGTTGTCGGCGACGGGTTCGAGGCGAAGCGTCTCCGGCCCGCCAGGCCTATCGATGATCACCGTTGCCATCAGATCGTCGGCATGCCGGTCGATGGTCAGCCGCATCCGCTCGCCAGCCGGCGTGTCGACGATTTCCAATGTCCCGGCAGCCAGATCGCAGTCGACCTTGAAGGGCTCCGGCGCATGATGACCATGTGAGTGAGAGGGTTCCGTGCCCGTCGCGGCAGACCCGGCCGAACTCTCCAGACGAACATTCGCTTCAGCCAACGCCGGCAAGTGGGCGAACAGTTCCTCCTTGAGGGCTTCGGTGACGCCCATCACGTCCTTGGCCGTCGCCGCGTCGGCGACACTGATGGCGACGTCGGCATGCAGGCGATGGCCGATCCAGCGCGCCTGCACGCTTTGGACACGTTCGATACCGGACACATGCTCGGCGGCATGATGGATTTCATCGACGATGCCGGGCTCGACACCGTCGAGCATGCGCGTGAGGACTGCCTTCGAAGACTGCCAGACGATCGCGAAGATGGCCACCGTGATCAAGAGCCCGATGATCGGATCGGCCAGCGGAAACCCCAGCCATACGCCGATAGCACCCAGCACAACCGCCAGACTGGTAAAGCCGTCGGTGCGCGCATGGTAGCCGTCGGCGATCAGCGCCGCGCTGTTGATCTCGCGGCCGACCCGGATACGGAACACTGCAACGGCCTCGTTGCCTAAGAAACCTATAATGCCGGCTATGGCGACCCAGCCAAGAAATGCGATCGGCTGCGGATTGATCAACCGGTCGATCGCCTCGTAGCCGGCAACGATGGCGCTGAACAAGATGATGAGGACAATCAGAATGCCGGCCAGATCTTCGACGCGGCCCAGCCCGTAGGTGAACGTCTTGCTCGGTTTGCGACGGGCCAGCATGAAGGCGACCCACAATGGGATGGCGGTGACCGCGTCGCCGACATTGTGGATCGTGTCGGCCAGCAGCGCCACGCTGCCGGAGAGGAACACAACCACCAACTGCAGCGCCGCCGTGATGGCCAGAACGACGAATGACCATTTGATCGCCCAGATGCCGCGCGTCGTCGTGGCGATCGTCGGGTCGATGACGCCATGCGTGTGGCCATGGCCGCCCTCGCCGTGATCATGTCCGTGGCCGCCCATGCCTTGCGTCATCGGGCCGAACCCGAACCAATCGCGAACTTTGTCCATCATGGCGCTTCTCACAGGTACTTGGTGATATCCTTGAACTCGTCGATCGAGCGGCGCTGCTCGAGCGCCAGCGGTCCGACGACGTCCTCAAGGCAGTGGTTGAGGTGGTCCTGGATCAGCGTCTTCTTGGCCTGGGCGATGGCCTTCTCCACGGCATGAAGTTGCTGGGCGATGTCGAGGCACGGTCGCCCGGCCTCGATCATCTCGACGATCCCGCGCAGATGGCCGTCGGCGCGCTTCAGCCGCTTGATGATGGCAGGATGGGTTTCGTGGACGTGGGGACGCTCATTCATGCCCTTGATGCTATCCCCCCAGAGAGGATATTCCAAGCCTCAAAATGGCCTCGATTCTGGTGCATGCCACCATTCGTTAGGATTTTAGAGAATAATCGTTAAGCATGCCGAATTGGATCCCTAGCACAGCCTTTCGTCTCATCGTCGCGTTCGCGATGACTCTCGGCGTGCTGCTCTCCCCAGTGGGTAGTTCGGCCTCGCATAGCCCGATTGCGCTCGCTGCCGCCGAGGCAGCGCGTCACGCAGAGCTGACAGCACAGATCGGAAAACACGGCCACAGCCATGACGATGGCGAAGCCGATGAGCAGAGCTTTGGTCATACCCACGGCCACAATCCGGCCGACCACACCCATGAAACGGCGAGCACGCTTCCGGGCTTCGCGCAGCCAGCACCGCCGATAGGCCGGAGCTGGCTGGTTTACCCGCCTTCGTTTGCCGACCTCGAAATCCGTTTCCGGCTAGAGCGCCCTCCCAGGCAGATCGTCATCGCATGATCGCGGCCGCACGCGCGGCCATCCTCAACGACGACGATTGGAATTCTCATGCAAGGATCCTTCTACAAGGGTCCGCCACGCACGCCTTGCGCGCGCTGGCGGTTGGCCCTTCCTGTGCTCATTGCTCTCCTGACCCTCCCATTGCTTGGGGGGACTGCCCTCGCCCATGCCGTTGCCGAAGGCGACAAGGGCTATATCCAGGAGATTACGGGCATCAATCTGCTGCCCTTCATCTATCTCGGCGCCAAGCACATGGTGACGGGATACGACCACGTCCTGTTCCTGTTCGGCGTGATCTTCTTCCTCTACCGGATGAAGCACATTGGCATCTATGTGAGCCTGTTCGCGCTCGGCCATTCCACGACCATGCTGCTTGGCGTCTATTTCAACGTTGGCATCAACAGCTACATCATCGACGCGATCATCGGCCTGTCGGTCGTCTACAAGGCGCTCGACAATATGGGTGCCTTCCAGAGGTGGCTCGGCTTCCAGCCGAACACCAAGATCGCGACGCTGATCTTCGGCTTTTTCCACGGCTTCGGCCTGTCGACGAAGATCATCGAATACAACATCTCGCCCGACGGGCTCGTGCCCAACCTACTTGCCTTCAACGTCGGCGTTGAGGTCGGTCAGCTTCTGGCACTCGCTGCTATCCTTATCGTCATGGGCTACTGGCGCCGGACCGACAGTTTCTGGCGCCACGCCTACACCGCCAACACCATCATGATGACCGCCGGGTTTGTGCTGATCGGCTATCAGCTTACCGGCTGGGTCGTCTCCTGAAACTCCAAGTAAAGATCAAAAAAGGAATTCTCCCATGTACAACACAGACATCCCGACCCGCGCTGAACTGCCGACATCCATGCAGCTCCTCCGATCTACCCTCATCGCCATTGTCGCGGCAGCGGCCATCCTTGTGACCATCGTGCTGCCGGCCGAATACGCCATCGATCCCACCGGCGTTGGGCGAGCGCTCGAGCTCACCGAGATGGGCGAGATCAAGACACAACTCGCCGAAGAGGCCGAGCAAGACCGCCTTCGCGAATTGCAAAACGGCACGCCGACCGCAGTGCCAGGCCAAGATCAGCAGTCGAGTCTTCTGGAGCGCGTCTTCGCTGAACTGGTGATTGGTTCCGCCTCTGCCCAGGAACTGCGGACGGACGAAATGTCGGTCACCCTCAAGCCCGGCGAAGGAGCTGAGATCAAGCTCGTCATGGCCAAGGGCGCAAAGGCAAACTACTCTTGGACAGCCAATGGCGCGGCGGTGAACTTCGACACCCATGGTGACGGCGGCGGCGAAAACATCTCATACGAGAAGGGACGCGGTGCTGCAGAGGACGAGGGCGTACTTGAGGCAGCCTTTGACGGCAATCACGGTTGGTTCTGGCGCAACCGCACCGGTGCCGACGTCACCGTGACGCTGAAGACGAATGGCGCGTACACCGACATCAAACGCATGATGTGATCGATACGGCACGTCTTATCCGGCGCCGTTTGGCGCCGGGGGAGATCAAGCAGGTGAAATAGCCAACTCGAACCAACACAGTTTGATAATATCCAACCTGTGTTGGTCCCCTTCGGATGTCGTTGGTTAGAATCAGCTCGCAATGATGTAACAGGAGCGTCGCGCTAGCTTCCCCAAAGCGTAATCACGCCGCATTGGCCGCGAGCGCGCTCAAAACCCCTTGCGGCAAAGGGCTTCAAGATCCGCCTTTGTCATTTCCTCGATGCCGAGTGCAGGAAGAATATCATTGTCTCGTCTGAGATCCCGGCCATAAGCCGCCGACAAGATGGAAATTCCGGATTCATGGAGTGTCGCCGGATTTCCGCTGATCTTCCCCAGAACGGCAGTCGGTAGCAGGCCGAACGGAACATCCTCGAGAATATAGCGGCTCTCGATGGTTGTCGGGCCAAACCCGCCGCGGCCTTGACGATCCATCTCCTGGTTCATTTCCGAAACAGTGCTCATGGGGACGTGGAACGACAATGAAAAATGTTCCTGGACGGTACGAACCGCGATACCGAAATGGGCAGCTATGGCCAACCGTTCGGCATCCAGAGCCTCGATAAAGCGGCCAACGGCAGGAGTGACATTTCCCCCCTGGCTCCACTGCTCGGCCTTCTCCATGCGTGTGAGATTGAGAAGGGCAATTCCCAGATGGTTCTGCGGATTGAGGTTGCTGAGCGCAATAGCCAGCAGACCATCCCGCTTGACGAAGCGATCGCCGAACAAGGCCGTGCAAAGCTCGTACCCTTGGTCGAGCGCATCGAAAGGCAGCGTCGCAACATCAAGCTTCTGGCGAATGGAAGTGACCTGGACTTCTGTTGGTCCGAGCTGGCGGCCGGTCAAGAGCGTTGTGCCCCAAACGACGATCGGCAACCTGACCTTGCGCTCGGCTAACCGCTTGGAGAGATACAGCGCGCCGAACGAACTGTGCGAACTGACGATGACAGGAATACCATCTGCCAGGTGAGGGACGGCGGCATCCATCACCATCTTGTGGCCGTAAGCCGGAAGCGCGATCACCACCACGTCCGCGTGGTCGATAGCATCTTTACAATCCTTGGCAATGCGCACCGGCACCGTTGTCTCGATATCCCCCGTCGCCTTCAATAATTCGCCAGTAGCCAACGTTCTGGTGCGGTGTCCCGACGGTGACCAAAGTGTTGGCGAGTGTCCCGATTGTGCCAAATATGCCGCAAGGCCATAGGCAATTGCTCCGGCGCCCAGAATACTCACGCGCATAACATTCCTCCTCTTGCAGGCTTTATGGTTCGAGAATCCTTGCCGTCCCGGCCTACAAGTTTTTTCATTACGAGGTTCCGAATTGGAGTCACGTCGGTTGCCCCAGCCGTTTCGATCAATGGCTCCGGCGCTGAGCCGGCAAGCGCCGCTGTGAACATTAGTTTCCGCTTGACATATATCAAAAATGAATGAGACGATGTCAATCATACGAATTACGCATGTAGGGAGAACATGGAAACCCGGGACCTTCAGACCTTCCTTGCGGTTGCTGCCAGCGGCAGCATTACCAAGGCGGCTGACATGCTCGGGCGTTCCCAACCTTCGGTGACACGCACCATTCAGGAGCTCGAGGCCGAACTTGGCTTCGAATTGCTGCATCGGATCGGTCGACGGGTGCAGCTGTCTGAAGAGGGTGTCGCATTCGAGGAGGAAGCGCGGCGATTGTTGATGTCTTTCACCGAACTTGCAGCGCGGGCCAAGATGATCGCCGCCGGCCGGGGTCGGATCCTGCAGATTGTCACAACTTCCGCGATCGGCACCGGCTTGATCCCGGCGGCCCTGGCCGAGCTCAAGGGTGTCGAGCTTCCGCACGAGACGCATCTCGGGCAGTTTCTTCCCTCGATCGTCGCCCAGGAAGTGCGCAGCGGACGTGCCGAGATCGGGTTTTCAAGCCTGCCGCTCGATACGCCCGGTCTGGATGTCCTACGGCTCTATTCGGCGCCTGATGTTGCTGCCGTGCGGGAGGACGATGCGCTGGCTGAACTTGATGTCATACCGCTTTCGGCTTTTGCGGGTCGTCGCGTGGCTACGTTGCTCAATCCGCTGCGGTTTCAGTTGCATGTCGCCAAGGCACTCGCTGCCCGGGGCATCGACACCGGCCCGGTGATCCGGACCAATACTGCCTACGGCGCGTTGCAGATCGTGCGCCATACTGGTGTCGCGGCCGTCATCGATCCCCTCACGGCCTATGGCGTCGCCCTGCCTGGGGTCGTCATTCGCCCGATCGATGTAACCGTTCTCTTTTATTGGGGCGTTGTGGCTGCCTCAAAACGTCCCCTTCGCCCAGTCGCGCAGGCGCTGATGGATGCGGTCGAAGCGGTGGCTGAACGATCGATCGTTGGTTTCAAGAAGCTCGATCCGGCCTTGGCCAGCCAATTGGTGAACGATCCCGCGTCGGGCACAAATAACGGAACTGGAATATGAAGCATACTCCCACCCCGGCAGCATCGACAGGCCTTGCCGCGTTGGAAGCCCAGCTCGCGCAGGATCTCGACTTGCTTGAGCTGCCTGCCAAGCCTTGGGTCCCCACACGCATGCATGAGGGCGCCCCGGTCCGTGATGTCGTTGTCATTGGCGCTGGCATGTGCGGACTTGCAGCCATTGCAAAGCTGGTGCTTACCGGGATTACCAACGTCGTCGCTTACGATGCGGCTCCGGCCGGGCTCGAAGGACCATGGGTAACGTTTGCCCGCATGCAAACGCTCCGGTCGCCGAAGACGCTCAACGGTCCGTCGCTCGGCCTGCCACAATTGACGTTCCGCGCCTGGTTCACGGCGCAATGGGGCGTCGAGGCCTGGCTGTCGCTGGACAAGATCCCCAAGGGCCAGTGGATGGACTACCTGGTCTGGTACCGCAGGGTTCTTGGTCTGCCAGTGCGAAACAGCGCGCGCATGACCGGACTGGCACCCGTTGGAGATCTGATTGCGATCGACATCGAGGGCGCGGAAACCGGCCGGGTTCTAACCCGTCGTCTCGTTCTGGCCACCGGTCGGTCCGGTTTGGGCGGTTTTGCCGTGCCCGATTTCCTCAACGGCATCGATCGCGCCTATTGGGCCCATTCTGCCGACGACATCGATTTCGATGCGCTGAAAGGCAAGCGTGTGGCAGTTATCGGCGCCGGTGCCTCTTCCATGGACAATGCTGCGACCGCACTCGAGGCGGGCGCCGGCTCTGTCGACATGTTGATCCGGCGCAAGGAGATGCCGCGCATCAACAAGCTGACCGGCATCGGCAGCCCGGGTGTTGTACTCGGCATGCATGAATTGCCCGATGCCTGGAAGTGGAAGTTCTTCGACTACACCGCCTCCACCCAGACGCCGCCGCCGCGTTCATCGACGCTTCGCGTGTCTCGGCATTCGAATGCTCGGTTCTTTCTCGACTGCGGCATCGTCGCGGTCAAGGAAGATGCGGGAAGCCTCCTGGTCGAAACCACACAAGGTCCGATGCGCTACGATTTCCTGATCGCGGCAACCGGCTTCTCAAATGACTTCGACGGCCGCCCGGAATTTGCAGCCCTCGCGCCACATATCCGCACCTGGTCGGATGGCCGATATACGCCGGATATGGGGCTGCCGCGTGCAGGCATGTCGGACGCGCCGGATCTTGGTCCCGCCTTCGAATTTCGCGAACGCGTTCCCGGCTCCTGCCCGATGCTGTCGCATATCCACTGCTTCAACGACGCCGCCATGCTGACGCACGGCAAGGTCTCCGGCGATATCCCAGCCGTCAGCGCCGGTGCCGACCGTATGGTCCGCGGCATTGCCGCATCGCTGTTTGCCGAAGATGTCGAAACCCACTTCGACAATCTGATTGCTTACGACACGCCCGAACTTCTGGGCGACGAATGGGTCGATTCCACACCCTTGCTACAGAAGGAGGCCGCGTTGTGATCGACGCAATGGACAAGGCCGCCGGTATTTCCCCGGACGACGCCCTTTTCGCCGCACGGCGATTTCGGCCGGAATTCGTGCGAGGGGCAGAAGAATGCCGCCTGTCCGTTCTGCAGCCAGCAAACGACCAAGGGCTTGCGCCCAATTTGAGGGTTGCTCTGGCCCGTCGCATGGCCGCTCTGAATGCCGATCCGGTCCTGATGGCCGAATATGATGTGCAGCTGGCTCAGCTCGATCCGACTGAGCAGCTTCTGGCCTTAGCCCAGGGGGAAACGGATTTGGAAGAGCCATTGGCGACCATCGCACGTCATGTGGACCTGATTACGCTGACACCGAAAAAGGCGGAAGCGGGCCACATCGCCCTGCTCGCCCAAGCTGGATTGAACAATCCTCAGATCGTCGCCCTTTCCGAGCTCATCGCCTTCGTCAATTTCCAGACGCGGGTGGCAACCGGCCTGCGATTGTTGAGGACGGCATGATTTCCGCGGTGCGCCTGAAGCCCTTGAATTGGCATCCGTACATAGCGCCGGTCGAGCTATCCGAGGCCACGCCGGAACAGCTTGAAGCGATGAAGGTCACGCCATCAGCCAAGAAAGTTTCAGAATATGTGCGCACCCTTGCGCATGACCCTGAGAGCTACCTTGCCCGCACGGTTCTGTTCAACGCAATCATGTATGTCGAAGGCGGGCTTGCCCGCCCTGACCGCGAGCTTGGTGCATTAGGTGCGTCCACCGTCAATGGCTGCAAATTCTGCGCCGTTGTTCACGCTCGCAGGCATGCAGAGCTGACCAAGAACGACGAAGTGGTCACCGCGCTCTATCTCGATAAACCTGAAGCGCTCGGCCCACGCGATGCGGCAATCTACAGTTTTGCCCGCCGCCTGTCGGCGGCCCCGTCGGAAGCGACGGCAGACGATATCGCCGCGCTTCGATCAGTCGGCATGGACGACCGCGAGATTATCGACCTGATCCACGCCATATCGATCTTCGGCTGGGCGAACCGGCTGATGCACGTTCTCGGCCATGCGGAAAGCGGGTGATGATGTCGCATGCGGTCGAAGCAGTCCGTCTCACACTTTCCGAAGGGCCAACCAGCAATGCTTGAACTCAAAGATGTAAAGCTGTCTTACGGAAGCACGCAGGTTCTGAACGGCGTCAATCTCTCGGTAAAGCGGGGTGACGTGGTTTCGATCATCGGCCCCAGCGGCACCGGCAAGACCACGTTGCTGAAATGCATCAACTACCTGGCCAAGCCGTCGTCAGGAACCATCGCGTTCGATCAGATCCGGATGGATTACCAGCGTGCCGACAAAACAGCTGTCCAGGCGATCCGGTTGCGAACGGCGATGGTCTTTCAACAATTCAACGTCTTCAAGAACATGACGGTCCTGCAGAACGTGATGGATCCACTGGTCGTCGTGCAGCGCAAGTCCGCGGACGAGGCGCGGGAGATCGCCTTGCGGGAGCTCGAGCGGGTCGGCCTCACCCCGAAGCGAGACAGCTATCCCTCCCAACTGTCGGGCGGCCAGCTCCAGCGCACCGGCATTGCGCGCGCCCTGGCGGTTCGTCCCGACGTGATACTCTTCGATGAGCCTACGTCATCGCTGGATCCAGAACTCGTCGGTGAAGTCCTGAAGGTGATCAAGGACGTCACCTCGTCAGGGATCACTTCGCTGCTTGTGACCCACGAGATGCAATTCGCAAGGAACATCTCCAACCGGATCGTCTTCATGGACCGTGGCGTGGTCGCCGCCGATGGCAGCCCGGCTGATATCTTCGACGCACCGTCCAGCCCACGACTTGCTCAATTTCTGCAGTCAGAACTCGCTTTTCAATAATCCAACAAGAAGGGAACCTTAAGAAATGTCTGCAATCATATCCAGTTTTTCTCGCCGCTATGCCCTGGCCATCGCTGGCGGCATCGCAATTGCCCTTGCAACAGCGGGGATCAGCCATGGCCAGACCGTTCGGACGATCAAGATCGCCACGTCTGCCGAATCCAAGCCACTGGCATGGGGCGCGATCGGCGTCGAGCCGCAAGGCTATGAGCCCGATCTTCTGAAGGCGATCAACGCAAAGCTGCCGCAGTACAAGTTCGAAATGGAAGGTGTCTCCGACATTGCCCAGGAAACCGGCCTCGCCACGGGCAAGTACGACATCGCGGTCGGTGGCTACTACAAGTCGCCCGAGCGCTCCAAGCAGTTCCTCATTCCGGAAAATCCCATGGGCGCCAGCCTGATGAAGATCTACAGCAAGAAAGACAGCGGCATTAAGGAAATGAAAGACCTGGTCGGCAAGAGGATCGTTCCGACCACGGCCGGCGGCGGGACCTACAAATTCATCATGAATTGGCAGAAAGAAAACCCGCAATACAAGCTCGAAGTCACGGCATCGAGTGCCGGTATCCCCTACCCGAACCGGCTTGACGAAGTTCAGAACGGCAAGTTCGACGCTCTCGTCCTGCCGTCGAATCTCGGTGAGCAGACCGTCATCGAGCAAAAGAAACTCGATATCGTGGCGTCCGAACCAGTGTTCAGCAACAACACCTACATGCTGATCCACCGATCTGACGAGAACAAGGTTCTGGCCGACGATGTGAACAAGGTTCTCAAGGAATTGAAAGACGACGGCACGATCGAAAAGCTCTCGCAGAAGTGGTTCGGCGAGGGCATCGTCCAGTACATGAAATAGCACGGCCGTCGACGACCATATGCGCTAGTCAGCGGCAAGGCTGAATTGCAAGAAGGAGCGTTTCAAAGTGGATGTATCTGCTATGATTCCCGAGTTGCTCTCGGCACTGCCGCTGACGCTCGCCATCACGTTTACAGCCCTCATTTCCGGGTCCTGCCTGGCTCTCATCGCGACAACCCTCCGGGTCCGCAGAGTGCCAGTCATCAGTCACCTGGTGGACCTCTACGTGTCCTATGCCCGCAGTGTTCCTGTCGTACTGCAGTTGTTCGTCACGTTTTATGGGCTTCCGCTGTTGGTGATCCTATTCGGCGCCAAAGATTTTATTTCAGCGACGATGGCTGCCATGGTGGGGTTGAGCCTCTACCACGGCGGCTATCTGTCGGAAGTCATGCGGCCCGCATACCTGGCCGTCGATCGCGGCCAGCACGATGCGGCCGACAGCCTTGGATATACGTTCCGACAGAAAATTACTCGCGTCATCGGCCCGCAAGCGGTGCACTTCGCTTTGCCGGGCTATGGGAACTCCATCATCTACCTGATCCATAACGTTGCGCTGGTCATGTACATCGGGGCGGCCGACGTCATGGCGACTGCGCATCTGATCATGGAGCGCGACTACAACCAGTTCCAGTTCGAAACCTACCTCGTCCTGGCGGTCATCTATTCGCTGATGTGCCTGGTCGCATGGCTCATCGTACGCTTCTTCGAGCTTCGATCTCCGATGCAAGCGCCTGAGGCGACGACAACAACTCCGATCAAGAACCAGCTCCTTGCGAGCGTCTGACGTAAGGGTATTCAACGATGTTTGATACCGATATTTTGCTCCAGGACACGCAGGAAATTCTGAGTGCCGTACCCGTGACAATTGGAATGGCGCTCATGATTTTCGTCCTGTCGACGATAGTCGGCAGCATATTCGCGCTTATCGAATACAGACGGGTGCCGGTGCTGCGAGAGCTCATCATGACTTACAAGATCGTCTTCAAGGGCGTTCCCATGGTCATCGTGATCTTCCTCGCCTATTTCGGTTTGCCGCCCGCATTCCAGTTCCTGTTCTCATTGCTCGGGATCAACTTCAACGCCCACGAAACTCCAAATTGGGTCATCCTTGTAGTTGCGATTACCGGCTGTGTCGCCGCGTTCCAATCGGAGATTATCAAAGGAGCCCTGAATGCATTCGACACCGGTCAGTCGGACGCAGCCCATTCGCTGGGCTATACGAGCGGCCAACTGTTCCGACGTATCCTATTTCCCCAGGTGGCCCTCACGGCAATTCCTGACCTGACAACTTCCATGATGGTCATCATGAAGGCCCTTTCTCTCGGATTCGCCATAGAGGTTGTCGATATCTTCGCCCAGTCCCAGTTGACCGCGGCTCTGAACTACTACTACCTTGAAGCCTTCGTGATTGCCGTCGTGATCTATATGGTGATTGCCTATATTGTCACACAGATTGCCGACAGGCTGGAGCAGGCGCTGAGGGTGCGGACGTGAGGCGGATCTGGGATAGGATCGTCAAGCTTCGGATATCGAGCCGCAGCTTGGAGGCAATTCTTTCGGGGATGAAAAGCTTGAGGAAAAACCCAAGTAGCCGGTGTATGTACCGGTGAGTTTCATGCGTTTGGTTGATAGCATCGTTTGTCGCTGCTGACCGGCATCATGCCGAGTATGCACCAATTGCGCGGACGCAACGTTGCGCTTGTGCCGACCAGGGCAGGAAGCCCCGTCTCCAGCAAGTGGCATGGAGATCTCGAAAGCGTACTCGGTGCGGCGAGCCACGAATCAATATTGAAGAACCTGGGACTATCGGTCCCCGCGCCGGTTATGCTAAGTCGTTCCACGTCTTATTATAGCAGGATACCCGCTTTGACCCGACCCGCGAAGTGACAACGCGCGAGATTCGGTTCCGATAAGCTGTCCACCGGAGGCGATGTCTCCCGGGGGAGACGCGACTATCTGGGCCCAAGCTCGACGATCCGAACTTCAACGCCCATCTACGCCAACCTCTGCGACGGCGAGGAAGGTGACACCTTCTCCCTGATCTGGTCCCGCCCCAACGGGCGGCGCGGCGACTAAGGCCCGCGTAAAGCCCAACCGGAAGGCCAGGGCCAAGGCGAGGTTGTCCAGCGGCGACTCGGTGGCTTGGCCTTTGGTCTTTACGCCGCCTCAGCCTATCTCAGCCGGCATCGCGAGCCAGACTTCGGGGCAGGCTTTGCAGGTCATGCCATCATTGCAACGAGTGGCGAGCTGGATGCGATTGCCCATCTCGCCTGGCTCGAAGAGATCGCTTACGACGCAGTTAGCACCGTGCTAGACGGATAGTCGCGAAGCACACGCACATGCGGCGGTAGCCGGCGCCGGCCTAGCCTGCCTGCCGCGCTACATCGGAGACAACACGACTGTCCTCGTTTGGGTGAACACTCCCCTGCCCGTCCCGGCGCGCGAGATCTGGATGGGCATTCACGCCGAGGTTCGCAACACGCCGCGCGTGCAGGCGGCAGCGCGACTCCTCGCCGCTGGCATCGCAAGAAATCCTGCGCTCTCGAGCCCGACGGTCCACCCCAGACGAAAATGCATAGGGCCTAAACGCGGATCGGCAATTTCCTTTGCGTGGCAACTTCGCTTTTGTGGATCATCGCTTCCACCAACGAAGGAGCTCGGTCGTGATGATCGATCGGAATGGCCATCACAAACAGCTGCTTGGCCGCATCCGCGAATTGGGGCAGACGCACGCCGGATACGCTCAAAGGCTACAAGATTCTCAGCACTGCCGGTGAGATAACGCAGAAGCTTTCGGTCAAGACGCGGGAGCTGATTGCGCTCGCCGTAGCAGTCACTGCTCGATGCGACGGCTGCATCGTCGTCCATGCTGACGGCTCATCAAGCTTGGCTACGTGATGCGCTTCGTCTCACGCTCGGTCATGACCGGCTTCGTCAACGCACTGGCGATCCTCATATTAATGGCCGAGCTGCATGGCGCAGCTCAGCGTGCCGACCACATCGCCGTCTTGCATTGCGACGAGGTGAATGGCGTCTACGTCGTAGCGGTCCCGTTCCAGTGCCTCCGGCACGTTCCCTCCACCATGAACACCTTGCGCCTGACTTCGAGAGCGAGAGCGCCGAGGTCAGAGGAAATGGAGACGGGGAGGATCGTGAGGTCCGACATGGCAACAAATTATTCCTGCATCTCTCCCCTGCGCAACCCAACTTCGTTTGAACCGAATTGCGGCCCGCTGCCGCCGACTTGACCGCCCGTGCCGTTGCGAAGCAGCCCGCGCGCGGTCCTCAGGTCAACTTGGCGGCGATTGCGGCGTAGATCAATCGAGCTCTCACCCGAGCGCCGACAATTCATGGTGACGATAGCGGTCGAACAGCGGCCCGAGAAGGGTCATCTCACCGTAATCCCATTCGCATCCTTCATGACCACGACCTTCAGAAGCGCCTCCAAAAGCGCGGCCGGATCAGCGCCCAGCATGTGAACCATGTAGCGCGGCTGAAAGAAGAGGATCTGCCTCGTGCGCGCGATGATATAGCCGCCAGGTTTAAGCAGCATCTGAGGATCGACTTCATGAATGATCCAGATATCCGCCTCGCGTAGCACGGCGCGAATGGCCTCGAGACGGTCTCAAATGACGAGCTCGCAGTGATCACCTGACGGCGCGTTGCGCATCGAACCGGCTCCGCGGTGCGGGATATGTGTTAAGTGCGTCATCTCGATTGGACCCGGTGAAACTCCGGGTGGCTCTTCCGGCCGCCAATCCGCCGGACAACTCAACCGCATGACGCTTTTTGCAGGACAGGCCCCGTTTGGTCCGTGCGGTTAGTAATTTGACCGGAATCCAATGTTTTCTTTGCATGGCTATCGCGACCAGTGGTTCGGCAACATCCGAGGTGACCTGCTCGCAGGCCTCGTTGTCGCGCCGGCGCTTATCCCCGAGGCGATCGCGTTCTCGATCATTGCCGGCGTTGACCAAAAATCGGGCTCTATGCTTCGTTTTCGATTGCGTGATTTCCGTAATAACCGGCGGCCGGCCGGGCATGATTTCAGCGGCCACGGCGGCCACAGCGGTGGTCCTGTGTCACGGTGGTCCGCGACCACGTCCTGTAGTATCTGCTGGCTGCAACCGTGCTGGCCGGCGTCATCCAGATTGGCGCAGGACTCATTAACTCAGCATGGCGCTTGCGCAATAATTAATTTAGTGAAATCTTAAATGCTTCTGGGAGTAGACGAGAGACCGGTCGGTCCAATTATGGGGCGGCATTGAACATAAATGTTTTTTCCGCGATTCCTGGTCGGGATGTTTGCCACGTCGACCGTGGTGGCGTTATGGATTTACCTAGCAACGGGTTCGTTCTGGAAGTCGCTTGCATGGACCTTGCTGATTTTGATCATATTCCAGGTTGGATATTTCCTGTTTTCATTCGCGCTTTTCCACACGCTTTGGACGAAGAGAACCGAAGAAAAACCGAACACCGCCGAGCCTACCCGTCGAGACGGCGGTGTCTCATCTAAAGGCGGCCGATGATGCCCGACAAGCCGGCCACGCAGCATCGACAAATCGCCGGGGATCGTCTTAAACCGCGCCACCCTTGGGCGGCAAGCGCCTCCCTGAAATCTTGCAGAGGAATGACGCAAGCCTTCCTCGCGGCGCAGGTGCCTCACACGCCCGATGATGCTGTCTTTGCAAGCAACGATCTCCCCACTGTTATTGGGTAGCCGGGCCGAGGCTTGCGTTTGCACATGATCGGCGATGCTGCCCTGGGGATCGCGGCGACTGGCCGAATAGGACGAGAAATGACGCAGGAACTTGGACGCTACAGATGCTGTGGCACCAGCGGACAGGAATACCGTGGTTGAATACCAGAATATGGTCGGCTTCGACGCCATGAGTGGCCGACAGATAGGCCGAGAACGAAAGAGCATCGCTTAGTCAATGGCGGCGCTGTCAACTCACCGACGTACAACACCATTGAGACACTCAGCACCCACGAGTTCATCCAACAGGTGGATTAGGCCAGCGTCGATGTTAGTCCAGGGGCTCCGAACTCAGCGTGTAGTCGGTGTTCTCGAATTCACTCGGAGGGTTCTGCGGGCGCGCGTTCCCGCTGACCACTCTCCACCCCAAGATGTCAAGCGATCCCGGCAGCAGCCAGCTTGCGCGCGGGGCCTCCTAGGTGATGACGCCATAACGCCGATCGACCGAATAGGTCATGACTTCAACTGCGGCGGACCAGGCGCCGGCCATCTTCTCAAGTGTTCGCTGCGGGCCATCGTCCAAAAGGCTGTGTTCCAACAACTCTAACGAGAGAGATACACTCCTGCTACTCGGCGCCGCTTCCCTCAAAGCGCTGTCTGGTAAAAAGGCTCGGCGCCCTTCTGGTTTGTTCAGGTTCAAAAGGAGGGCGCCGGCCCCAAACTTTTCCGCCCAGAATGGCGATTAGCGCTTCGGGGTGATCTCGTCGACCCTCACCTGTCGCCGATCTTTTTCGCCCAGGCCAGCGCCTTGGTCTTGGCTTTTGTGGTGAAACACCGTTGAGCAGTGAGGCGCTTCAAACACGCTCACAACAGGTCGCCACCGACTCGTCGAGCATGCTCCACCTTCGCTTAGTCCATAAAGGTGTGGTGCGTTCATATTAGCATCAGCATATATAACTTGGCAGCCGGCCATGTCCCCAGTCCCCAGCCGGTTAGGCCCGGCTGCTCTCTACCCCCAAAGAAAGCCGGGCCGTCCCCGCGGCCAGAGCGTTCCGTGCTTGGTAGACAGCTCGCCGGGCGATACCCCGACCACCTCGAGCCCGGCGAGCCTGACCTGGATCAATGATCGGATCAGGACCGGGGTCAGCCGGCAAATATCTATGCAAGAGCGGTGTCACTTTGTTAGCGCTGAAATGAATCAGTTTTCACAGCACCACCAACCCAGCGCAGCGAAACCAACTGCTGGGACAAGCATGCATGCACCGAATCGCGAACGGCGATTCAATTAGCACGCACTTAATTACCTCATACCATTTTAGCGAAACGTTGACCGCGCTGTCCCAGAATAGGACGGCGCGGTCGGACCCCAACCGGACTGCGCAGGCGGCTTCGGCACTCAGCGCCCGTTCACATCGAATACGGTTCGATCAGGATCGGACCATGCCTGCGCCAGCACGGCACGCACGGTCGCGGCCTCCACCGGCTTCATCGCCGTGAGATCGCGCCCGTTGACGGCCACTGTCCCCGCAAACGCCAGATCGCCCGACAACGCCTTCAAAAAGGTCGTCTTACCCGAGCCGTTCGGTCCGACGATGGCGGCAATTTGGCCCGGCCTCGCGACGAAATCGACATTGGTAACAATGCGCTTGCCGCCGATCGCTACCGAGACATCGCGTGCTTCGATCATGCCGGCCTCATAGGTTTCAAATCTCACAAGTCGACTACGCCGCGCTTGCGCAGCAGAATCCAGAGGAAGAACGGCGCGCCGGCGATCGCGGTGACGATGCCGATCGGCAGCTCGGCCTGCGCCACGACCAATCGGGCAACGGCATCGGCGATCAGCAGCATGCAGGCGCCAAGCAGCGCCGATGCCGGCAAGAGATAGCGAATGTCCGGGCCGATCAGCCGCCGCAGCAGATGCGGCACGAGGATGCCGACAAAACCGATGCCTCCGCTGACTGCGACAGAGGCGCCGACCGCTGCGAGACGCTAACGATCGCGGTGTATTTCAGCCGTGGTACCTGGATACCAAGATGGCCGGCCGTCGCCTCGCCGAGCGCCAGCGCGTTGAGGCCTTTGGCCAGGAACGGCATCGCCGCCACCGCCAAAACGATGATCGGTCCGACGGAAGCGATCTTCGGCCAGGTCGCGCCGCCGAGCGAGCCCAGTTGCCAGAAGGTCAGGTCGCGCAACTGCCGGAAAACAATCTTTGACGATCTCTCCCCCAACCGCTCGCAGCGAGCCGCAATACGCGTGGCGCCCTGTCCGCGCCTTCGCCCTCGATATGGTCGCCAAGATTGTCGTGGGCCTTGCCGTAGGTCTGGGCGTCGCCATCGGGATAACGGTCCGCGACCACGCCAGGCACACGCGCGCGCCCCGGCCATCCACGAAACTTGATAGGCGAAGCCGACTGTAAGGCGACCAAAACGGACACGCTGCAGTCCGCACCTGATTGCGCCCGTGTCAGAAATGGAGTTCTCCTCTAGTTGTCAATGGCGGCAGCCAGGACGTCGTCCTGGCTGACTGAACCGGGGTTTTCGAAAGTTCAGGCAGCGCGTCCGCGACAGGTGACAACACGGCGATCGCTGACTCATAGACCTCCGTCAGGTAGGACGAGATCAAAGGATCGCTGCGCCACTCAACAGCTCGGCAAAAAAGGCCGTAGACCTCACGTTTGGTTCCGACGTCCACGCCGGCCGGGGTTTCGTCAAAGATGAAAGATCGGCAAGAATGTCCCATTGAGCAGGACCTCGACGTCCTTCTCGACCATGCCCAGGCGCGGGCTCGACGATCTCACACTCAAAGTTGCGACCTGACGAAGTCGAAGCGTTGAATGGGTGATGCGCCCGTCGGGCGTTCATGGTTGTAGTAGCACCGCAGCACGATCACACCGGATCAATTGTCAACCCATCAGCCCTGCGCTCGAAGGGCCTCCTCTATGACCTTCGTGATCTCTGCTGGTGGTGAAGCAGATGTGTCGCTGCCAAACTTCTCGAAGGCAAGATCGACTTCAACTACCCGCGCTTGCTGCGCTGCGGAACTGTGATGCGGCGGTTGCGTCGCTGCTTCCTTGAGGTCGGAAAAAACGAGCGGGCCAGACAAAGTTCGCACGCCTGCTTTGCTGTCTTCGGTTCTAATAGAGCCAAGTGTGAACGGAACGCCGGGCGCTGGATTGTGCGCCCAAAAGGATCACTTTGTGACCACCAGCATCAGTACCGCCGTCGCTCCCTACGACGCTGCACGCAAGCTCGGGCGGGAACGTCGTCTGGTTGTGGAGCGGGTTGGTTCCACTGCCATGCTGCCAACACCAACAACGCCCTCACGCTCCCTTGCGCTCGTTACTTTGTGCAAACGCTCATAGGGCAGCAACTCCTTGACCCGCGTACCAAGCGCAACAATTTCTGCCCGCAAATCTTCGCATTCCTGCCTCTGGACTTCGTGCTGCATCTGCTCGGAGGCGTATTGCGCCGAGATGTGCGAGAGGTCCGCAGTCAGCTTCGAAAGGTTCGTCATGTGGGCTTCGCTCTCTTTCAAGAGATCAGAATACCTTTCATCCGCAACCTGCTTTTCGGCCATGGTATCGCTCCATTGAGCCGTCAGCCTGGCGATTTCACTGGATGCTACGCTTGCCTCGTTCGTTGCCGCATCCAGTCGCGATTGAAGACTTTGAATTTCAGATCGCAAACCTCGCATCTCTGCGAGACTGCGAGCACGTTCGGCTCCCGTGTCATCTTCCATGATGCGTGCGGCCTCTGCCATTTCCGACAGTTTCGCCTGCGCGATCTCAAGCGACTTCTGCAACCGCGTTTCGTCCTTCTCGCTCTTGCCGAGCGCAGCCAGCAGTTCGGAATGCCGCACCGCATCGTTGGCGTGGATCGTCGACAGCTCATCAAGCCTCCGCCTCGCCTCAGCTTCCCGCTTTTGCGCCTTGTCGAGGTCGATCGAGAGTCTGACATGCTTTTCTCGCAAGGTATCGTTTTCGCGCGCCCGTCTATCGGCCTCGGCTGTTCTGGCCGAAAGAGCTTTGGCCGCCTCGCCGAAGTCCGCCTCCCTTAATGCGATGGTATTGGCCGCTTCTACAAGTTCCAGCCTTACGGCGGCGAGCGCACTACGAAGAGCGTCCCTGTCCTGGACCAAGCATACTTCGCGCTGCTGTATGGCTCCGAACGCGCTGTCGTGCTCACGTTGCTTCCTCATCGCATCGTGCAGCTGTTCGGACAGGACCATGTGTTCTCTCGTCAGGTTGGCATTTGCCACTTCCAGTTCGTTGGCACGAAAGAAGTCCGCTTGAAGGATCTGAAAAAATTCGCGTGTGTAGTGGTGCGAAGTTGCAACCTCCATTAGCTTGGCTTTGACATCCTCCAAATGGCCTTCCGCATCCTGAAAGAGCATCTCAAATGAGCTCAAAGCAGCCAGCCAGCTCTGCGTATGCGAAGTTAGCTGGCGAGGGGTTTCATTGGGAGTGCCCTCGGGTTGCAGGGCATCGGTCCCTATTGCGAGGCTGTCTTTCGAGGCACTGCCGTCGTCTGATGGTGACACCTCGTCAAGGCTCAGGGAGATGTTCAAAGCCTCGACTAGCTCTGTCTCGAGTTCCTCGGTGGCTCTTTCCACATTGTCGTAACGTTTGATCAGGTTCGATAGTTTCATGACAAGCTCTCCCGGCGCACCACTTTGAATTAATGGTTTGGCAACCAACGATTACACACCATATACCGCTCCGGGAACGACGACTGCCATGCAATCGACTATATTAGATCATTCTAAAGCAGTACGCTCGCAAAGGGGGGAGTGCCTGCTTCGGATCAATCCGGTGATCATGCCGGCCAAGTCGAACGTCTTCGGGAGACGATCAAGGAAGCCTCAATGGCCGCCATTGGTCTGCCGCGGCCCGTGCAAGGCTTCGCGGAAGGATGCTGTCTCGTGCGCGTCAACGCTCGCAATTGCCTCCTTCGGTGCAGTTCCGAAGATCAGAGATGGCTGGTTTGTTCGTCACCCCCTTACCGATCAAGCAATGTGCAGCAGTTCGCGCAGCCGGACCGGCAGTCGGGGCGAGGCTTGCAGTTCGGCGCAACTCGCCTCCCATCGCTTCAGATACTCGGCGATCGGTACACCTGTGCGGCCGGGCCATCGGTTGATTGCGCCCAGCGCCTCGATGCAGTCGGGCGCCGCCTCGTACTCAGTCAGGATGGTTCGGGACATTGCTTGAGCAAACGGATTGAGGCCGGGTATTTCGATCTCGCCTCGATGGTCGCCGAACCAGGCAGCGGCGTCGCGGCTCAGCCCCTGGCTGTCGGCGAGCGCCGCGTAGCCGCGGACGATGTTGTCGCGATACGCCGCGATGGCATCGCCGAACGCGTTGTCGCCGGCAAATGGCGGATTCTCTTTCCAGTCCTTTGCCAAGCGACCGAGACCGCGCAGCGAGAAGGCCTCGACCAACGCCTCCTCGAGCCACTGACAGGGCGGCGCCGGCTTGGCGTCCGCCTGCCAGCTGTTGGCCATGACGTGGCCGAGCTCATGGCCGAATTGGTAGGCGAGCTTTGACCAGTCGCGTTCGCCTATGTCGACAATGATCCACGCCATGCTGCTGCCGTCGGGGTGCAGCCAGATCGCCGGCTGCCCGGAAGTGTGCTCGTCGACACGAAGTCGCGTCGGCTGGCGATCGGAGAGCAGGCGGACGCCATCCAGGCAGGCGTGCCGCGTGCGCTCGACGACCTGATCTGCGGAGCGCGGAAGCATGTGACCCCAGTCGCCGGCGAGTTCGATCGGGGCGGTTAGTAGGGTGGAGGGAACGGCAAGGGGCGGCACGGACACCGCGTAGCTTGTGCCTGCTCTTCCCGGCTGCGTCAATGCCGCTGGGATCAAGTTGCGGATCGCTGCGCCCGCAAACAGTGTAACGAAATCTCGTCGCCGCAATTGGGTTCCTGATGTCCGACCGCTCGAACTTAGAATACCTGATCCGTAAGGCAAAGGGTCGGGACGCACGGCGCGTGTCAAACAAGCTTTTGGCCGCGGTTTGCGAACGCCTTGCTGGCTGCGCGCTCAATCATCCGTTCCTGACCTTTGCCACGCCGCAAGGTAATCACTTTGGTAAACTTTCTGCTCGCCGTCAGAAATCTCGAATGTCTTCCTGGCTGCCATGAGGACGTATGTTCTAGCAGTGCTCATTGTCATGTTTGAGCGCTGTCCGAGAACAGCCGGGTCGGGAACGTCTCGTGGATTGGGCTTCCCCACGTCGTCGACCAATTGCATCAGCTCTATCTCGAACCCGTTTTCGCGAGAGAATGTTCGCCATAACAAGTCAGGACTAAACTGGTAAAGGCCATGTCCAAGAAAGTTATTTGCGCCGTCCACCATCAAGAATATGCCGCCGACTCTTAGCATCCTCTTTACGTTCGAAAATGCCATTCGCGTATCAAACACATGCTCAATCGTCCCGCCGTCGAAAATACAGTCGAATTGATTTGCAAGTTCATCAGGAATCGGATCGTTCAAGTCGTGAGTGATCTCGGCTCCTTCGAAGTCAGAATAATCGAGTGACCTTATCGCCTTGCTTCCCAGATACTTGAATAATTCCTCGCAATATCCCGTTTCTCCCTTGATATTTTCGATCGATACTCGTCTGTCATATGAACGAAGGACGGAGTTTCCCAAGGTGCTGTCGTGAATGTGGTAACCTTGACGTCCTAACCACAAGGTTTCGCCAAGAGACCGCCCGCGGAATTTCAGGAGAAAATCCATAACGTATATATCGACACCCATCAACTTGCCCCCGCCACGGCCTTTGTATTTGGTCACTTATCGATGTGTGCGTAGTATCAACTGCCGATGCCGGACGACGACTTGACATCCTGTGCGACCGATCGGCGCGCAGCCCGTACATTAGCACGACTGTGTCCAATTTTGAGCAAAGAAGAACCAGATCTCTACGATTCGATAACCCCAAGGTCTCGGTACCCAGTTGTTATCCACTTTTGATTGACACTATCGACTTTCGTGTTTCGGCCTCAAAGCCGCATGACGATGTCGATTGTGCCATCAATATGGCGTGCGCTCCGTTGAAATGGCATCCGATATGAGGGCAACAAGTTAAGGGGGAGTTCTAGACCGGGTCGCCGACCGAACCCTTTCTTGTCTATGTTGGCAAAATTCGCTTTCGAGGATCAGCAAGGTGCGGCTGATAGTCGATTGGAGCGCAAAGCAACTTCGGGGGTACACTGGTCGGCCGCGTCATGGCGGCATAGTTATTGCTGGCGGGTCCGATCCGGTCAGCGCAGCGGAAATCAAGCTGTCGCCCCCAAACAGTGTAACGATATCCCGCCGCCGCGCTTCGATTCCCAATATCCGACCGCCACGTTTTAAAATACCATGTCAGTCCACGAAGGCGAAGGCTCGGGAAATGGGGGATGAGGAGTGGGCGAGGCCATTTTTTCGCGAACATACACAGGGGATGCTTTTTCAAGTTGGCAGGTGGCGAATGAAATATCAGTTCGCCTTGAAGACGGATCCCTTGTCGTCTCGGATACGGAGCGGCACAACTGGCACCTGTTGCGCCTCCATAATTCAGCTTTTCTATTTAGAACTATCAGGCTGAAATGTTTGCTGAAATTTCGCCCTGACGCTACCGCCAATTTCTACATCCATCACTATGGCTCCATCGATGTAGCGGAAATTTCTGCGGACGGGTCCATAGTCAATGATGGCATTTGCAGGAGCATAGCGGTTGAAAAGAGTTCCGAGGGGCTACTTGAGGTAGAGGCGACATTCCTGAGCTGCCATTCAACCCTGTCCATCGGCTGCTCCAAAAACCGCCACCCCTTCTATGCTGGCACTGGACGCGAACAGTTCGTCCTCGTCAGCGTTCTGGTTGAGACGTTTGACGCGTATCCTGAATTGTCCCGTACGCCAGCAGAGGAGCGCATTACGCTTGTCGATGTCGGTGGCCAAGGGGGCCTGCAACTCAAGTGGATGCTGAGAGCCGATCAGATTACGCCGGTGGTTTTCGAACCCATACCGTCGGAGGCTGCAGTGCTAAGGCAAACCCTTGGCCGAATCCCCGGCGCTCAGGTAATAGAAAAGGCGCTGGCCCACACCACAGGCGTTCAGAAGCTCCACATTACAGCGGATACAAGCTGCTCCTCCTTGAGGGAGCCAAACTTCGACGTGCTGCAGCAGTATTCGGTAGCGCCAATTTTTGTCGTGGTCGGCACGCAGGACGTCGAATGCGTTCGATATGACGATTTGTTCCGAAGGCACGCCGCTCCGTCGCCGGACGTGATGAAGATAGATGTTCAAGGTCTTGAATACGAAGTTCTGCTGGGCTTTGGGCACCTTCTGGAAAATTGCCTGGCCATCGAACTGGAGACGCACGTAGTCCCTATATACAAAGGTCAGAAACTACTCGGTGATATCATCGATATGCTTGGACTTTTCGGATTTTCCCTACGGCACATCAAGCAAATTCCGCATTTCGACGGCGACGCCGTTGAGTTTGACGCTCTTTTTACGAAACGGCGCGACAGGGCTATCGCTTTTTCCGAGTCGGCAACGCGAAAGTTTGCCACAATTACCGAGGTCTTGGAGATTGATCCATACTTTTGACGGAGATGCCTGCGTCGTCCAGTCAACGATTTTTGAATTGGTCGCGCTCAGTCCGTTACATGTGAGAACGAAAATCACTGCCTGGCGAGGATACGGTGAGACGAATGATAGATCACGTTCACGTAATCAACCTTGATCGCAGCGTTGATCGTCTCGAGAGATTTCGTAAGACGAACGATCATCTTAGAAGTATTCGGAGATTTCCTGGAACTGATGGTCGACTTGTGGACCGTGATCGGCTTGTACAGGACAAAATCATCTCGCCGGATCTAGATTACGCGGCTGGAAGTTTGGGCTGCGCCGTTTCTCACGTCGCGCTCTGGAAAGAAGCTGTTCGACGGAGTGAGGCAATAACCGTGGCCGAAGACGATGCCATCTTTTCTCGTCATTTCGAACCGCACATGCATTCACTGTTGGCTAACATTCGTGACTGGGACTTCATCCTTTGGAGCGCAAGCCTGCGGTGTTACGCTTGGCTGGATGCCCTCCCAGGCGGAACTGGCGCGAGGCTTGAGTTCTTTTCTGGAGAGGTGATGACACATGTCCAGGATTTTCAAGAGGCCGAAACGGAACCCGTTCTTCTGCGAGCACACCATCTTTTGGGTCTTGTATGTTATTCAGTTTCTCCAAACGGGGCACGCGCGCTGCTCGACTGGTGCCTTCCAATACGGCCGATGATCATCGATTTCGCGGGATTCGGCCTGAGGCTGAACAATGCTGGAATTGACTGCATCATGAATGGGGTAATGCCGTCGCTGAAAGCGTATGTGTGCCTTCCACCTCTGGCGATCAGCGATGAACGACCCGAGGAATCGGTTCGGATCAACACATGAAGTGACATCCTGCGAAGCAGGCGCCCACGCAGAGTCGCATGAACCAGATTAGCCCTTCGCAGTAGATCTGCATTTGCGGCTCAGCCGCGTTGCGTGGCTGCGGCATCTGTGGGTGCTCGTGTCTCGATATCTCCGGTCCGCTCCTCCTCCCGCAGCCGAACGAAAAACTCTAGATTGTTCTTGAGTCTCTGGTTAACTGAGTCGAGTTCAAGTGCCCTTTGCCCCCATTCTACCGCACGGTCCATCGCATTGAGATGCCATGACGCGATGGCGCCGAGGTCAAACAGCCGAAATCCCCAGCAGTTCTGATCGTCCAGATAGCTTCCGGTGCGGTGCGTCCTCTCGATACCGTTGGTGCAAGCCCAAAACAGATTCAACCAGTCCGCTTTGCCGTGGAGCTCTTCGGCCAGGTCGGCCCAGATCTCGCGGCGGTGCGGCGCTTCCATCCGCGCCTTGTCCAGCCAGGACAAGCTCTGTTCCGGGCGCATACGCGCGATATAACGCATGGCCTCGGCTCGTTCTTCGCCCCACGTGCTTGTCGGCAAGGCAAGATAGCGCTCAAGCAACTCGACAGCCCGATCCTTCTGGTTGGCCCACATCAGGTCTCGCCCGAGCCAGAAGCAGATTTGTGCGTCGGCGGGGTCTTCCTTGTGCGCCACTTCCATCAGCGGCAGGTAACTACTCCTTGTTGGCTTGGTAAGGTCCTGCACCTCGAACATGACAATGTCGCTGCTGCTGGCCGTGACCTCCCTCTCTCCCGTGAAGACCAGGGCTTCGTGAACAGGCCTCTTGAAACGATATCCCCAGCGATGATGAAAGTTTTTCGCTGGCCAGTTGCGAAGTGGGGTCGGGTCGTCGACGCTCGCTCTGTACACTGTCTGACAATAAAGGGCTGTCGTCTCGCGAGTCCAGACAGCCTCGAGCTTTGCCCGCCAGCCAGGTTCAAGGAACCGGTCCATGTCCATTGTGCAGCACACATCCACGTCGTGCGGGATCAGTGCCATCGCGGCGTTGCGGGCATCGTCGAAACGCCATGGGCGGACCGCTATCCTGTGCACGGTAACGCCGGCAGCGGTCAGCCGTTCCACCGTATCGTCGGTGCTGCCCGTGTCGGCGACAATGCGATAGTCGGCGTCGACGGCCGAATTGGCCCAGCGCTCCGCGTTTGCGGCTTCGTTCAAGGCGATGGTGTAGACAGCGACTTTCACGGCGCTCTGCTCACTCACGCGCTGGTGCAAGATTTCGCCTGGCGGACATGCCCAACGCGCCCTTGCGGATAGCCACCAGGCCTCCCAGCAGTTTCGCCCGATTCAACTCGTAGTGGCTGTCGAAGAACAGGATCTCGGCGAACTGACCGGCAAGCGCGCTCACGCCCAGCGGATCGACCGACCGCGCGCTGCCGTACTGCTGGATTTCCCGCAGCAAGTTCTTCGTCAGCGTGATCTTGCCAAGATCCTCGCCCGGCGGCTGCCAGTCGAGGTCTTCGATGAAATACCAGCCGCCCTCCGCGAGCAGCGGGAAGAACTCGCGCAGGGTGAGCTGCTCGTCGAACGAGGCGTGGCTGCCGTCGTCGATGATCGCGTCGAACGAGCGCGGCTCGAGTTTCGCCGCGACTCCGCGCAGATCATCCAGCTTGGATTGGTCGCCGACGAACGACTTGAAACGTTCATTGTTCAGGCGGGAAAAGTCCGTCAGGTCGACGCCGACCACCTGGCAAAACGGAAAGTAGCTCTGCCATAGCGCGACCGAAGGTGTCTCGCTCTGGTTGTCCGCCAGCCTGCGGCAAAGCCCGATTTCCATGAGCCGCCGCATGGCCAGCCTTCTGCCCGACAGCAGGCGATCGTAGACCCTGGCATAGGCATGACGGTTGCCCGTATGCCGGTTCTTGTCGGTATTGAAGCGGTCGGCGAGAGTTGTGAATGCCGGGAAACTATCGAGTGGGTTGATCAGCTGCGAGATCAACGGTGCCCCCTCGCCGCCCGGCCGGGCGTCGTTGCGGGCCGTCCACAGGTGGATACCGAACACGCGGGCATCGTTCAGATAATCGGTCAATTCCGATAACGGCCTATCGAACCTGTCGATCTCGGTCCAATCGATCGCGTTGAAGAACATCGGGCTGAATACCCGGTCGCGCAGCTCGGCGCCGGCTACGGTCGCGATGTAGTCGGAGAGCAGCTTCGGGCCGATGTCACCGAACTCCTTGCCGCGCGCTTCTTGGAAACGCTCGAGCGACAATTCGTATAGCGCCCTGAGGTGGCGGCTGTAGGGCTTGGCGTATATGACGTTGCCGCAGATGAAGTGGCCCTTGTGTGCTCCCCGCCATTGCAGATTGAAAAAGTGATCGCCGCGAAAGGGGAACGGCCGCAGCAGGATCACGTCGGAATCCATCCACAGGCCGCCATGTTCGTAGAGCAGGGCGTAGCGGAAAATATCGCTGAAATATCTGATCTCGGAGCCGGCGACTATGCGCTCGAACAGGGCCCGCGGCATGACGTCGTCGGCATTGCGGACCTCGATCCCGCGCCGGACGAGGAATTCGAGCTTCTCTGGCGCATAGCTCCACACCCGCACCGGATGGCCAGCCGCTCGCATCGACGTTGTGGCGCCAATCAAGGTACGATGCTCAGCTTTGTCGGACATCACTTCATAGAAGCAGTTGATCTGCGGAAGTGCGGTGTCGTCGCTGCCAAGGAAGGGATAAATCCGCGCGTCGAACTGGCGCGATCGTTGCCGTCGTTCCAGCGGAGAATCCACGTCGCGCAGAAACGGCGCGAGCTCATGAAAGATCTCTTCTGTCGACTTCATGCTGCCGGTGCCGAAGTCCTTACCTTCCAACGGCGCCCGGTTTGCATCACCCATGGCCCCACCGTCGGCGCGGCCAGGCTTGATCGCGGCTTTCGTTGGAGGGGCGCGAAAGACCGGCGTCGACAGTGTCTGCTTCGTTCCTGGATCAGCCACCCCCGAAGACAGGCGATCCACATCCTCTAGCATCCCTCCCACATCCGCCTCATCGACGGTCGCGATCCAGCACTCGCTGTCGGCAACGCTGTAGGAAATCAGCAAGCGCTTCTCATCGGGATGCCAAGCCAATCCGGCAGCGAACTCGGCGCCCTTTTCGTTGAAGTAAAAGGGACGGCTCACCTTTTGCAGCAGGTTCATTGCGTCGAACCAAACAAACCGATGCAGGCAGTATCGCCTGTTCTCGGAGGGTCTCCATTGCACCTCGTGAATCAACATTAGCCAACCGCCGGCGAAAGCGACCTGTTGGCTTACGCCGCCGAATCGTTGGGCCGCAATTCCAGGAGAGGTCTCGCTGATCGTTTCAGCTCGCTCATCCGCCACCCGAATTGGATCGCCGAAACAGACCAACTGCAGCCGCTCCTCGCCGGCTTCGCCTGATGTGACCTGCGTCATCCATTTCCTGTCGTGCGCACTCGGCCCCGTCGCGGGCAGCACGCGCAGGTCGGTCATCCGGTGGTGGCCGGTTTCGCTGTCGCCGACGCGCATGATGACCTGCTTGCCCTCGCTGTCCGCCAGATCGCGGACGGAGGCCGAGCCCCACAGCTTACCTTTCCAGGCGAACAGACGCAGGTCCTCGACGCCGGCCTCGCGCATGTTTGTCGGCGGCAGCATCTCGGTTGTCGATCGGACGGCGAGCCCATTGGTCAACCGCAGAAGGAAATTCCGAGCGAGGATCGCCTCGCCGCCTTTCGTCCGGAGATGGACGCCGTCTTCGCTTGTGGTGTAGTTCACCGCTGCCTGAGCAAGCACAATCTCCTTGCCCAGGCGCGCCACCGAGGGGCTTGACGGCCTGTAGCCCTCGGGCGCAGCGAAAACGATCGGATGAGCGCTGAACGACGGCATCGTTGTCTTGGCTGGCTGCACATAGAAGAACAGGTTGGACCACGCGAGATCCCTGGGTCCATCGCCGATACTACGGTCCAGCGCTAACCAGTTGCACGTCGCGAAACCGCGATCCTTGCGCACCGGGTCGCGCGCATAATTCGCCGCGATCGCATACTCTTCGCGCAGGCCTGTCGTGTAGACGAAATCCTCGAGGAACAGGATGTCCTGCTCCGGCCGCTTGATCGCCAGCCCTGCTTCGGAGAACAACACGCTGGCGTCGTTCATCCCCTTCTCGCGGTAAAACCGTGCCAGGTCATAAAGTGGCTCGGCGCGTTGCGGCCGTTGATTGAAGGCGGCAAGCGCCTGTTGAACAAAGCCAGCCTCGTCGCCGAGTTTGCGCAGGCAGCGCGCCTCCTGCAGGCGGGCATTCCACGCCTCCTCGTCCCAGCCGCCCATCGCGGCACGCTTGGCGTAGGCCACCGCCGCCTCCGCCGTCCGCCCAGCGTCGCGGTAGGACTGCGCCAGGTAGAACCAGTAGCGCTGATTTTCCGGATCGTTCTCAAGGGCGTCCAGCAAAAGCCTGGCATCACGCTCGAACTTGTCCACCCGGTTCGAGCCGCTGGCGTGGTCCTTGTACCAGGCACCCCTCAGTTCCTGCACGCCACCGGGCACGTCGAGATATTCGTGGGTCACGCCATGGTAGCGGGCACCGGCGTCGCGTTTGACAAGGCGCGTGTTCCAATAGGCCAGGCCGGAATCCGACCGCTGCAACAGCCGGTAGCCCGGGCCGTCGAGCCCCTCGCGGAACCCCGTATCCTCAACCATCAGCTCCATGTCGGCATCGTCGAACAGCAGATAGTCATAGGCGAGCGGCGAGGCATAGGCGTGATCGAGCGCGGCGTTGCGGGCCTGCTCGAAATTGTGGAACGGGAACTCATGCAGCTCGCCAGGCAGGTTGTGGACGGCAAAGAACGCCTTGATGAAATCCTGGGTTCCGTCGTTCGAGCCGGTGTCGCCGATGACCCAGCAGTCGATGTGGTCGACAACCGCCCCGAGACAGCATTGAAGGTTCGCCATCTCGTTCTTGACGATCATGTTAAGGCAGAGGCGCTTACCGCCTGTCATATGCTGACTTTCGACCCCCATGACTGCGGGCTGAAGCGGTTACATTTGTGCCATGGTGCCGTCGGGGACAGGGATCCGTTCCAGTGCGGACTTATCCGGCCTTCATGTCCCATGCACATTTTCCCCTGCCTTGGCCATCTGGATGCTACCTCAGCGTGATCCATTGTTAGCCAGCACCTTCCGCCGCAGCAAGGGTCTCGCGGTCACCTTGGGCGAGGCTTTGCGAATTGCCCTGTAGGCTCGATCGCTACGTACACCCCCGCCGCGATATCAAGCGTTCGTCGATAACGAAGGTGGTGTATCTTAAGCCCCGGATTTTTCGATGCATTTGGCCGTATCCGCGCCATCTCGATGTTTTCCAAGGTAGTAAATCGTGGTTGGGCAATTAACAAATTGTAAACAGGTTATTTACAAGTTGCTAATTTTATAATTTACTAATGTCTTATGTATGGGAGGGTTTCCGTGGACCGGGCAGTAGGCCTGTCGGTTCGCGCTGTCTGCGAAGCCAGGAGAGTATCTGGAGCAAGTGCCACTTCGTGCGTGAGGGCGCAGAAAGTGTTTGGCGCAAGGAAGACGTCATCCAACGTTTTCCCAACCTGATGTTCCCTCGCAAGTAGTCGATTTCCCTCGCAAGTTGACACGCGTGTTGGGAGTTGGCTGTGGTCGGTGTGATACCAAGTGCGAAACGATGCGTCCGCAACGCAGGTTTCTGCTTCGATCAATCCCCCAATTATCTGCACCTGACCGCCAGCAAAGATTGCCTGGCGCTTGAGAAGTATTGCTCGTCGCCCTGCACGGCGCCCGTTGGTGTGCGGAGCTGCTGGCTGCTCAATGCACGCGGCTCGAGCGCCGGTAGAAGCTGCGACAGGCCTCAGCTGGCGCGGACGCTCGGCAGCGATAGAAACCTAGGCACGAAACAAGACAAACGGCGGCGCAGCCGCTGCCGACGGAGGAGGAAATCATGAGCTATATAACGGGGTTTGCGGTCATGGAAGTTGCCGTGAGAGGCGTCTTGCCCATCGGCGACACGACCGAAAATGTGCCATATTTTATCCTGGACACCGCCAAGAGCGCCGTCGTCGGTCAAGTCATTCTTCCCAAGGCCGTCAAGCGAAGCCTCGCCGTCGCTGTCACCGTCAAGGTTCCGGCCGCAGCCGGTTCATTGGCGATTGGCACGTTTGACGATGGCGGGAATTTCCAGGCCTGCAGCTTCCTCCGCGTAGAGAGCCCCGCTGTCGAACATCCCGACGGCGCCGTCGGACCGTCCGGAAGATGAGGCCTCTCAAGCCGCTGATCCCGAGCGCTCGCCGGCCAGGCCGGTGGGCGGTTTCCGCTTGAACTGAGTTCGAAGCCAACAGGAGCCAGTCATGGCCCGTGCCTCTGAAATTCTTTTTGTCGATCCTTCAGTCTCCGACCTGCAGACGGTTCTCGGCAACGTGCGCCCCGAGGTTCAAGCGATTGTGCTCGACGGCCGCTGGCCGGCGGCGCGGCAGATCGCTGCGGCGCTCGCAGGGCATGAAGGGCTCGACGCGATCCATATTATGGCGCATGGCGCGCCTGGCCGGGTTAGCTTCACAGCCGGAGAGTGGTCGGCCGCTACACTGAAGGAAGATGCTGAGGATCTTGCCGCAATCGGCAGGGCGCTTGCCGCGGACGGTGAACTGCGGCTGTGGAGCTGCGAGACGGCATCGGGGGTTGCGGGCGAGACCTTCGTAACGGCGCTGCAAGAGGCCATCGGCGCGGACGTTTGCGCATCCAGGTCGCTGGTTGGCGCAGCCAAGCTGGGCGGCTCATGGGAGATGCCCGAAAACTCGGCCGGCTCGCGCTTGCCGCCGATGACATCCGTTGGCGTGGCGGCCTACACTGGGGTCCTGGCAGGGGGCAATTTGACGCTCACTGGTACTGTCTCATCCGGAAGCAGTAAGAGCATCAATACATTTTACATTATCGATACAACAACCAACACCGTTGTCGGCAGCTTCGTTCTTCCATCCTCGGCTAATACTGTTGCCCCAAATTTTGCTATAACGATTTCGATCCCAGATACTTTGCATGACTATGCAATATATGACAGCGGCTTTAACATATATGGCACGCTTATACACAACGCCGGCGGAACTGCGTTCGCGTTCAGCCCCGATTCTACCAACAACGGCAAAAACGGTGATACATTTGTTGGCGGCAACCTGGCTGTTACGAGCCAAGGCGCGACAGGCCCGGCAGGCCCCACCGGTCCGACCGGAGCCACAGGCGCGACCGGCGCGGGCGCAACGGGTGCGACCGGCGCGACGGGCGCCACAGGCGCGGGTGCGACTGGCGCGACAGGTGCCACGGGTGCTTCAGGCGGGACCGGTGCAACGGGCGCCACTGGCGCCACGGGTGCTTCAGGTGTGACCGGTGCGACGGGCGCGACAGGTGCTTCGGGTGGGACCGGTGCAACGGGCGCAACTGGCGCGACCGGCGCCACGGGCGCTTCTGGTGGGACTGGCGCGACGGGTGCTTCTGGTTCGACCGGTGCAACGGGCGCCACAGGTTCGACCGGCGATACCGGAGCGACTGGCTCTACTGGTTCAACCGGAGCCACAGGTGCGACCGGCGATACGGGAGCGACAGGTTCGACCGGAGCAACCGGCTCTACTGGAGCGACTGGCTCGACCGGAGCAACCGGTGATACCGGCGCGACCGGTGCAACGGGCTCGACCGGCGCGACTGGTGCTACCGGAG
>NZ_JAMYMP010000027.1:0-66997 GCF_040318615.1 Mesorhizobium sp. M1078 | reverse complement strand
CCCCTGGATGGGGAGGGTCGCCGCGCAGCCGCGGGGGGGGGGGGCTGGCGCCCGCGCGGGGGGGGGGCGCCCCCCCCCGCCCCGCCCGCGGGCGCGCGCGCCCCGCCCCCCCCGCGCCGGGGGGGGGGGGGGGGGGGCCGGCCGCGCCCCCCCCCCCCGGCGCCGCTCCGCGGCGCGACCTCCCCCATCGAGGGGGAGGTAGGTCTTTGCGCCAGCAGCCGCAGCCACAAGTATTGCGCGGTGTTGGTGTCCTGGTACTCGTCGACGAGGATGTATTTGAAGCGCTTGTGGTAGTCCTTCAGCACGTCCGGATTGGCGCGGAAGATGCGGATCGGGTGGCAGAGCAGATCGCCGAAGTCGCAGGCGTTCAGCGTCTTCAGCCGCTCCTGATAGGCCTTGTAGAGTTCCCGGCCCTTGCCGTTGGCGAAGCTGCGCGCGTCGCCCTCGGCAATGTCGGCGGGGCCTTGGCCCTTGTTCTTCCAGCCGTCGATCATCTGCGCGAACTGCTTGGCCGGCCAGCGCTTGTCGTCGAGGCCTTCGGCCTGGATCAGCTGCTTGATCAGCCGTACGACGTCGTCGGTGTCGAGGATGGTGAAATCGGATTTGAGCCCGGCCAGTTCGGCGTGCCGCCGCAAGAGCTTGACGCCGATGGAGTGGAAGGTGCCGAGCCACGGCATGCCCTCGACGGCTTCGCCGACGAGATGGCCGATGCGCTGCTTCATCTCGCGCGCGGCCTTGTTGGTGAAGGTCACCGCCAGGATCTGCGAGGGAAAAGCCCTGCCGGTGGCCAGGATATGGGCGATGCGGGTGGTCAGCACGCGTGTCTTGCCGGTACCGGCGCCGGCCAGCACCAGCACCGGGCCTTCGGTGGTTTCCACCGCCAGCCGCTGCTCGGGGTTGAGGCCGTTGAGATAATCGGGCGCGCTGTTGGGTCCGCTGCGGGCCGCCATGGCGCGCGCGGCTATGCCCGACGGGGCCGCGGGCCGCGCATTGGGTTCGTCGAAAAAGGGCATGTCTTCCGCAAAGCCGGACATCTCCCCCGAATGTAGTGATTCGGTAGCGAAAGACCAGAAGTGTCTACGTTTTGTTCTGCTAAAGTGCCCGATACCGCGGCTCAGGCCTTTCGGTAACCGAGCGCGACGAACAATCGATGTCCGAACGAGCGCGCTTCCTCTGTCATCACCATGCCAAAGGCCGTCAGCATCTGGTCGTAATAGCGGCTGCCCGCGGGTGACGCCAGGAATCTCGAGTACAATCTGAGATCGCCCAGCGAGAGATCCCGGTACGTATAAGCGCTACCCTGCATGGCATTCTGTTCGATGTTCTGGCGAATTTTCACGGATTGCTGACGCACCAGCGCCATGATCTGTTCGTCCGACAGAGGCTTTCCGGCTGCGCCCAGCATCCCCGTAACCATCGCGTAGCTCATGTTCAGCGCTATCGCCTCGCCGGTGTCGACAGCGCTGATATCGTCGATGATCTTGCGGTACAATTCGAGCCGCGCTGGATCCTTGGTCGGAAGCTCGGCGAGGATTTGCTTGCCCTCTGTCTTCTTGCCTTGCCTGCCTTCCGGGCCAGACGACTGAATTTCCAAAGCGGTGACGTGCTTGCCCAACGGGGAAGCGTAAAACGCTGCGAGGTCGGACAGATCGGTGGCCGACAGCCTGTCCGCCATCCGCGATTCGATGGCAGTCTCCATTTTGACTGCGTCGAAGGCGCCTTCCAGCGCGACCGACAAGGCGTCCTGGAAATTTGCCGGTAACGGTTCGGGTATGGATTTCGTGGCTGCGGCGATGCCGGGACCGATGCCCATCAGCATCTCGTGAAAGCCGTTTGCCTTGTTGATCTCGCTCAGCGTCTGTGCCGGCGCGGCCACTGTGCCGGCCCTGAGCGCGACGAAGCTACAGAGGACAAGGACTACGCGCGTCAGAGGCGAGGCGAATGACGTCACTCTGGTTGCTCCTGATGGTTGGTCCAACGCAGACTGCTGGAAAACCCGGATGCCGGCAAGGCGGGATTGCCACCTTGGCGTGTGGCCTCGAAAAACGCCCTGTTACGCAAGAGAGCCTGCGGCATGGCCTTTTGGTTTCGCCATGGATCGCTCCCCGGCGGCTTGACAGGCACGGCGGGCGGGAGAAGGTTGTACCGCCGGGGGCAGGATTGGCATGCCTTTGCCCATGGCCGCGTCGCGGAATGCGCATCAGTCGAAGGAGTATCGTCTTGGCTGTCGTCATCACCTCCCTCATCCTGTTCCTCATCGGCCTCGCACTTGGCGGCGGCGGCGTCTGGCTCGCGATGCTGGGCGGCAGCTGGTACTATGTCGTCACCGGTCTCGCCTTCCTGATCGCCGCATGGCTGCTCTTCCGGCGCAAATCGACGGCGCTCTGGCTCTACGCGGCGATCGTGCTCGGCACGCTGGCCTGGGCGGTGTGGGAAATCGGCTTCGACTGGTGGGAACTCGGACCGCGCGGCGGCATCATCGTGCTTCTGGCGCTGTGGCTGCTGACGCCTTGGGCAAGGCGGGGCCTGACCGGCCCCGACGCGCGAGCGCCGCTCATTCTGGCCGTGCTCGCTTCGCTCGCCGTCGCCGGTTATTCAATGACGGCCGATCCCAAGGACATCGCCGGCGACCTCAGCGCCGACAAGGTGACGCCGACTGCCGATCTCGGCGGCAACGTGCCTCCGGGCGAATGGCACTTCTACGGCCGCACGCAATTTGGCCAGCGCTATTCGCCGCTCGACCAGATCACGCCCGAAAATGTCGCCAAATTGCAGCCGGCCTGGACCTACCAGACCGGCGACGTGAAAGGGCCGGACGATGTCGGCGAAACCACCTACCAGGTGACGCCGCTGAAGGTAGGCGACGCGCTCTATATCTGCACGCCGCACAATTTCGCCATCGCCATCGATGCCGCCACCGGCAAGGAGAAATGGCGTTTCGATCCCAAGATCAAGCTCGACAAGGACCGCCAGCACCAGACCTGCCGCGGCGTGTCCTATTATGCCGATGCCAAGATCGCCGCCGGCCAGCCTTGCGCGACACGCGTCTACCTGCCGACCTCGGATGCGCGGCTGATCGCGCTCGACGCCGCCAACGGCCAGGTCTGCCCGTCCTTCGCCGAAGCCGGCACGCTCAATCTGTTGACCAACATGCCGTATCCGAAGTCGGGCTATTATTACTCGACCTCGGCGCCGCTGATTGCGGGCGGCAAGATCATCATCGGCGGCGCGGTCAACGACAATTATTCGACGCAAGAGCCGTCCGGCGTCATCCGCGCCTTCGACGTCGACACCGGCGCCCTGGTGTGGAACTGGGATTCCGGCAATCCGGACCAGACAACGCCGCTGGCGGCAGGCCAGACCTACACCCACAACTCGCCCAACATGTGGTCGACGGCAAGCGCCGACGAGAAGCTCGGCCTGCTCTATGTGCCGCTCGGCAACCAGACGCCGGACCAGCTCGGGATGGGCCGCAGCGCCAATGTCGAGAAGTTTTCCTCCTCGATCACCGCGCTCGATCTCGCCACCGGGCAATTGCGCTGGGTGCGGCAGACCGTGCATCACGACCTCTGGGACATGGATGTGCCGGCACAGCCGACCCTGGTCGACATCACCACCGCTGTCGGCGTCGTTCCGGGCCTGGTCGGACCGACCAAGCAGGGCGACCTCTACGTGCTCGACCGGCGCAGCGGCGAGCCGATCATCCCGATCAAGGAAGTGCCGGCGCCGGGCGGCGCTGTCGAGGGCGATCACACGTCGCCGACGCAGCCGGTCTCGGATCTCTCCTTCAATCCGAGGCCGCTGACCGGCGCCGACATGTGGGGCATCACCATGTTCGACCAGCTGGCCTGCCGGATCGAATTCCAGGGCCTGCGCTACGAGGGCCGCTATACCCCGCCATCGGTGCAGGGCTCGCTGGTCTATCCCGGTAATTTCGGCACCTTCAACTGGGGCGGCGTCGCCGTCGATCCGGTGCGGCAGGTGATGTTCGGCATGCCGACCTATCTGGCGTTCAAATCGCAGCTCATTCCGCGCGACCAGGTGCCGCCCCCGGATGAGGGGCGCGGCAGCGAACAGGGGCTGAACCGCAATGAGGGCGCGCCCTATGCGGTGGTGATGGGGCCGTTCCTGTCGCCGCTCGGCGTGCCCTGCCAGGCGCCGCCATGGGGCTATGTGGCCGGGGCCGACCTCAGAACCGGCAAAATCGCCTACAAGCACCGCAACGGCACCGTCTATGACATGACGCCATTGCCGTTACCGCTGAAGGTCGGTGTTCCCGGCATTGGCGGGCCGATGATCACCGCCGGCGGTGTCGTCTTCCTGGGCGCGGCGGTCGACGACTATCTGCGCGCCTATGACCTGACATCGGGCAAGCAGCTCTGGCAGGCCAGGCTGCCGGCCGGTGGGCAGTCGACGCCGATGACCTACACCGTCGCCGACGGCCGCCAGTTCGTGGTCATCGTCGCCGGCGGCCACGGCTCGGTCGGCACCAAGCCCGGCGACTATGTGATGGCCTATACGCTGCCGAAGTAGGACGATGTGACTTAGGTAGGTGATCGGCCCGGCAGATATTCTGGCAATGTCGCGCCGCCCCTCATCTGCCTGCCGGCATCTTCTCCCCGTATAGTGACGGGGAGAAGGGGCAGCTTCAGCGTTGGCGCCCTTTCCTGCAACGCTGGCGATTGGCGAAATCATCGATGACGGCATCCTTCTCCCCGTCACTATACGGGGAGAAGTGCCCGGCAGGGCGATGAGGGGCAGCAGCAGCCTTGGTCAGCTTGCGTAAGAGATGGCCTTTGGGGCTGGGCACGGAGCCCAGTACTTCATTGGTTAGCTGCGGCCCTGTTTCGGCCTGCTGGATCAGCGTGGTGCCGGCCGACGCCGGTCGACGCGGACCTTCACCATCCGAGCGGCGGCTGCGGCAGCAGCGGAGCGCATTCCCAGCAAGGCAGCAACAGCAAGCACGAGCGCGCTTGCAAGGATCGGAGTGGACAAGGTCATGGCGTTGTTCCTTCTCGTCGGGCTCGCCGCTACGGGCGGGACCATCATCAGCTTCCTTCCATATTGTGGCGGCACCATCGAAATTCTCTGAAATGACCAAAATGTGATGCACGCGCCGATTTCCGCCGGCCGCCGCATCGTTCGATGGCCCAAGCGTCACCCATCCGTGACTGGACCATGCGAGCCTCCACCCTATCTTGACTCTCGAGGTCAACCCGGAATGACCGCAAGGTCATTTCCAGGTGACCGTGATCATCTCCTAACGAGGAGCACGCCATGACGAAACCCACCGCCGAAGCCGTCAAACCTGCCAAACCTGCCATCACCCAGGCGATGATCGATGCCTATGACGAATACACGCATCTGACGCTCGACCGCCGCCGCTTCATGGAGCAGCTGACCAGGCTTGCCGGATCGGGCGCGGCGGCGGCCGCGATCGCGCCGCTGCTGGCGGCGAATTCGGCGCAGGCGGCAATCGTCGCCGACAACGATCCGCGCGTGAAGGCTGAAGATATCACCTATTCCGGCAGCAGCGGTGAGATGAAGGGCTATCTGGTCAGGCCGGCGGACCAGTCCGGCAAGCTCGGCACCGTCATCGTGGTGCATGAGAACAGGGGGCTCAACCCGCATATCAAGGATGTGGCGCGGCGCGTTGCGCTGGAAGGGTTCGTGGCGCTGGCGCCGGATTTCCTGTCGCCGCTCGGCGGCACGCCCGCTGACGAAGACAAGGCGCGCGACATGTTCACCAAGCTCGACGCCAGCCAGGTCACCGCCGATGGCCTGGCGACCATCGCCTATCTCAAGGGCGAGAAGGACGGCAACGGCAAGGTCGGTGCTGTCGGCTTCTGCTGGGGCGGCGGCACGGTCAACAATCTGGCGGTCAACGCGCCCGATCTCGCCGCCGGCGTCGCCTACTACGGCATGCAGCCGAAGGCCGAGGATGTGGCGAAGATCAAGGCGGCGCTGTTGCTGCACTATGCCGGCCTAGACGAGCGCATCGACGCCGGCATCGATGCCTACAAGAAGGCGCTCGACGCCGCCCATGTCGAATACACCGTCTATGTCTATGACGGCGTCAACCATGCCTTCAACAACGACACCTCGGCCGCGCGCTATGACAAGAAGGCAGCCGATCTCGCCTGGGGACGGACGATCGCTTTCCTCAAGGAGAAGCTCGCGTAAGCTTCAGGCCGCCGACGACGCCCATACGCTTTCATAGGCCGGCGACAGCGTAAAACCGGCCGGCAGCACCGAGACCGGGGGCGGGCGCCGCACGCCCTCCTGCAGATAGCGCAACGCCGACACCAGTCCGTTCATCGTGTAGGGCTTGGCGATGACGCCGATCGCGCCGGCGAAATGGTCGGGGATGCGTTTTGGATTGGCGGTCATGAACACCACCATGGAACGGTTACCCTCGCGGATATGCTCGGCAACCTCGACCCCGGTTGGTCCGTCGGCGAGGTGGATATCGACAAAGGCAATATCGGCGTCGGCGGTATCAATCATACCTCTTGCTTCGGCCAAGGATGTCGCCCAACCCACAACGCTGTGGCCGGCTTCCTCGACTAGGCTTTCCAGTTCCATCGCCAGCAACGCCTCGTCCTCGACGATCAGGACCTTGAGCGGTTCGTTCATGACAGCTTCCCTTTCTGCTGCGGTTCGTTCGGCATCGAGATGACGACCTTTGTGCCCGGGCCGGCGTCGCGCCATTCGATGTCGGCATGCAACTGACGGGCAAGCGACTTGATCAACCGCATGCCGAAGGAAGCATCGCCGCTGGCCTCGGCCATGCCGACGCCGTCATCGGAAACCTCGATGTTGAAGTGGCCGTCGGGCTGGCTCATCTTGATGCCGATGCGCCCCGCGGTGGTGCCGTCCGGCTTTGCCTTGAAGGCGTGCTTCAGCGCGTTGGTGACAAGCTCATTGACCATCAAGGCAACAGGCGTGGCTTTTTCGGCCGGAATGACGATGGGCTCGAGGTCCAGCGTCGGCTTGATCTCGGCGCGTCCGGATGCGGTCAGCAGGTCGGTGACCAGATCCCTGGCGAAATCCGAGACATCGAAGCGGCTGACATCCTTTGACTGGTAGAGACGGCGATGCACCGTGCTCAGCGCCTCGATGCGCTCCAGCATGGTGGTCAGCGATCGCTTTGTCGCTTCATCCTTGATTGCCCGGCTTTGCATGATGATCAGCGAGGAGATCATCTGCAGGTTGTTTTTCACCCGATGGTCGACCTCGTGAAGCAGCGTGGTCTGCGCCTCAAGGGCGGCCTCAAGCTCGCGCGTGCGTTCCTTGACAGCCCTTTCAAAGCGGTTCTTGTCGGCGGTGATGCGATCCTCGGAGCGCTTGCGATCGGAGACATCGAGCTGCGAGGCAAAGAAGAACAGGAGTTCGCCTTTGTCGTTGGAAACCGGGCTGATGTAGAGCGCATTCCAGAATGTCGAGCCGTCCTTGCGGTAGTTCAACAGATCGATGGCGATATCGGTTCCCGCTGCTATCGCGTCGCGCACGCTAGCCACAGCTGCCTTGTCTGTCTCTGGCCCCTGCAGGAAGCGGCAGTTCTTGCCCATGACCTCGTCGCGCTCGTAGCCGGTCAGGCGCAGGAACGCGTCATTGGCAAAGACGATCGGATTGTCCGCCTGACGGGGATCGGTGATGACCATCGACATGCGGGTGGCGCGGATGGCGGCCGCGAACGGATCGCCCTTGCCGTGCTCGGCATGCAGATTGTCCGTCATGTGCCATGCGTCGGCCGGTTCCCTGGTCCTTTTCCAGTCCATGCTTTCACTCCAAGCCGTTTTTCAGGGGTCACAACGGCTTAGACGTGGAATTGGTTCAATCTTGATCTTCTTGTCGCAGGCAGCCGTTTGCGAAACCGAATCGCCGGTTGCGCAAACTGTCGAAATGAACGGTTTTTGAAGGTTGTCGGATGCAGCCGATTCGCTGAAAGCGGGGCTGGCGCAGACCTTTGGAAATGATCAGGTCGCAATTGTCCGTGGCGGCGCTCGCCAGTGTCGGCTTCTCAGAGCAGGGGAAACGTCAGGCGTGGCCACGCTTCATGCGCGCCTGCTTCAGGATGGCGCGCCAGCGGATCATGTCGAAGGGGATTGGCTCGTTGTTGTTGGCGATGTGGAAGATCTCGTTGTCGACGTTCTTCAACGAGCGCCAGAAATCATAGTCGGTGATGCGCGGATCGGCAGCCAGCCTGTCCACCTCGACCTTGATGTCGGTTTTCATGCACGTTCCTCGAACCGCCTGTTGCCCGCCGCCCGCATCGCAACTCGCATGGCACCGTTCTCAAACGGTCCGCTGAGTCGTTCAATGGCTCAAATGGCTTGTTCACGTTAAAACCTTGGTAAGGTTAACGCGGGCGCGGCAGCGCTTCAAGCGGTCCTGCGGCGAATACCGATCGAACGGCCGGCGCGTTCGGGCATCGGCAGTGCAGAGTGGGCGGCGCGCATCGCTTCCACCTTGGCCTGCACGTCGGCGGGGAAGGGCGCGACTTTCGGCCCGGACATGTCGACATGCAGCGACAGGGTTTCGGAAGTGGCGGCGAGCCAGCCATCGACATGGCGGATTTCCTGGTAGGCCCGCAGCCGCTTGTCGTCGTGATCGATCAGCTGGAAGGATACGACGACCTTGTGTTCGAGGTGCAGTTCCTGGACATAGCAAACATGGACTTCGGCCGTGTAGATGGTCAGGCGCCGCTCTTTGACATAGTCCAGCCCCATGCCCATCGCCTCGAACGCCTCATCCGAGCAGCGGTCGAACAACACGTTGTAATAGGCCATGTTGAGATGGCCGTTGTAGTCGATCCAGTCCTTCTCGATGTCCATCGGTTTGGAAACGAAGGGGGCGGGAACAGGCATGGAAAGTTCCTTGTTCTGGTGCTGGACAGAGCGCGGCAGTCGAGACTACGCATCCATAATCGCATAACAAGCGTGGACGCTGGTCCATTCGCGGAGGAATTCATGGCTCTGAGCGACCTCAATCCGGTCGAACGCAACGAGGAAGGCATCGCCGCCGTGCTCGGCATTCTCAAGCAGCAGCTCGGCGAACGCTTCCAGACAGGCGCGGCGATCCGCTCGCAGCATGCGCATACCACCACCTATATTCCGACGCAGGCGCCTGACGGTGTCGCGTTCCCGGAGACGACAGAAGAGGTGCAGGAGATCGTACGTGCCTGCGCCGCGCACCGCGTGCCGGTCATCGCCTTCGGCGTCGGTTCCTCGCTGGAGGGCCACACCAACGCGCCGGGTGGCGGCATCTCGGTCGACACCTCGCGCATGAACCGCATCCTGTCGGTCAACCCCGAGGATCTCGACTGCACGGTCGAGCCTGGCGTAACGCGCGAGGATTTGAATCGGCACCTGCGCGATACCGGCCTGTTCTTCCCCATCGATCCCGGCGCCAATGCTTCGCTCGGCGGCATGGCGGCAACGCGGGCCTCCGGCACCAATGCGGTGCGCTACGGCACGATGCGTGAAAACGTGCTGTCGCTCACGGCCGTCATGGCCGATGGCGAGACGGTGACGACCGGCAAGCGGGCGAAAAAGAGCTCGGCCGGCTACGATCTGACGCGGCTTCTGGTCGGCTCGGAAGGCACGCTCGGCATCATCACCTCGCTGACCTTGAAGCTGCAAGGCATACCGCAGGCGATCTCCGGCGGCGTCTGCCCGTTTCCGAGCCTCGAGGCGGCCTGCAACGCTGTCATCGCAACGATCCAGATGGGCATTCCGGTGGCTCGCATCGAACTGGTCAATGGGCTGCAGATGCGGGCGATGAAGAATTACTCCAAGCTCGATTACCCCGAGAGCCCGTGCCTGTTCGTCGAGTTCCACGGCAGCGATGCCGGTGTCGCCGAACAGGCCGAAACCTTCGGTGCCATTGCTGAAGACAATGGCGGCGGGCCATTCCTGTGGACCAGCGTCGCCGAGGAGCGCACGAAACTCTGGAAAGCCAGGCACGATGCTTATTGGGCGTCGCTGACGCTACGGCCGGGCGCCAAGGGTCTTTCGACCGATGTCTGCGTGCCGATCTCGAGGCTGGCCGAGTGCGTTGCCGAAACCGAGGCCGACATTGCCGAGATGGGCCTGGTTGCGCCGATCGTCGGCCATGCCGGCGACGGCAATTTCCATGTGCTGGTGCTGATGGACGTCAACGACCCCAAAGAGATCGCGCTGGCGGAGAAATTCGTGGCGCGGCTGAACATGCGGGCGATCGCCATGGACGGCACCTGCACCGGCGAACACGGCATCGGCCAGGGCAAGATCGGCTTCCTGCGCCATGAGCTCGGCCATGGTGTCGACATCATGCGCTCCATAAAAAAAGCGCTCGACCCGCAAGACATCATGAACCCGGGCAAGATATTACCTGCATAGCCGAAATGTGAGGAGCGGCAATGGATACCCTGATTATAAGGGCATCGCTTGGCAAGACACTGTTACTGCTGTCGGCCAGCCTCTTCTTTGTCCTGGCCTGCGCTTTCCTGATTTATGTCTCCGAGGACGGCGACACCGCCGGCCTTTGGTGGTGCGTGGCCTTTTTCGGGCTGGTCGCGTTGGTGTTTGCCTGGCAGCTTGTGCGGCCGCAGATTCTGGTGCTGAACGGACAAGGTTTCAGTCTCGGCGGAGGCCTTGTTCGATCGCCCAACCTGGTCCCCTGGAAGAATATCGAAAGCTTCTTCGTCGTCCATCGCCGGCGCAGAATCGGCGATATGATCGGGTACAATTTCGCACCGGGGGTCAAAAGCTCCGTCATGGGCAGCGTGACCAAAAGCCTGGGCGCCGAAGCCGCATTACCCCAGGGCTGGACATTGGCCCCCGAGGAGATGGTGGTGCTGCTGAACGAATATCGCCGACGGGCCATGGCAGGATAGTCTCTTACGCACAGGCCGGACCGCGGTCAAAGGCGTCCAAAAATCTCTGCTCTTCCAGATACATCAGAGATTAAGCAACTCTGGATGAATTGCCTCTTTATCGACACGCTGATGCGGGTAGAGTGCGGCTGACTTTCAATCAACCCGTTCGGAGCTGATGCTCGCACGCCTGTTCGTGATCTTCGGTGGCTTGTTTGTGCTGGTGCTGGTTGCGGCGCTGGTGGTGCCGTATTTTGTCGACTGGACCGGGTACCGCGCCCAATTCGAGCGCGAGGCGAGCGCCATTCTCGGCCGCAAGGTGACGGTGCAAGGCGACGCCACGGCGCGGCTGTTGCCGTTCCCCTCGGTGACCTTCTCAAACGTCACGGTCGCCGGCGGCCCCGGCGGCCAGCAGGCAATGACCGTCGAGACCTTTTCGATGGACGCGGAACTGGCGCCGTTCCTGCGCGGCGAAGTGCTGATTTTCGATATGCGGCTGGTGCATCCGAAGGCGACGATCGACATCGCCGATAACGGCACGGTCGACTGGGCGATACGGCCGTCCTCGCCCTTCGACCTCAACCAGATCTCGATCGAGAAGCTGACGGTGACGGAGGGAGAAATTGCGCTCCGCCATGCCGCAGGCGGGCGCAGCCATCTGATTTCCGAGATCAATTCGACCATCTCTGCCAAGTCGCTGGCCGGGCCGTGGCGCATGGACGGAACGTTGCTGCTCGATGGCCTGCGTTCGACGGTTGCGGCTTCGACCGGCAAGGCCGAAGGCAGCGGCCAGATGCGGCTGAGGCTCAAGGTCGATCCCGATGCCTATCCACTGGTCATCGAAACCGACGGCAATGCCGGCATCGTCAATGGGGCTGCCGTCTATTCCGGCCAGTTCAAGATTTCCGGCAACGACAAAAACAGCGCCGAACTGCGCGGCGGCGATGGCGAGAGCGTCAAAATCAGCGCCGGCAAACCCGATCCGGGGTTCAGGCTGAACGGCAAGTTCTCGCTCGACCACCAGAAGCTTGGCGTCGACGAATTCCGCTTCGAGACCGGGCCGCTCGACAATCCCTACACAGCCGACGGCAAGGCTTCGGTCGATCTCGGCCTTAGGCCGAACTTCGCCATCGAGGCCAATGGCGCGCAGGTGCAACTGGACGAGGCGGTGGGCGCTGAGAAGGGCGCCGGCCTGACGCTGGACCAGCGCATTGCCGGGATCGAGCAGGCGCTGCTCGAACTGCCGAAGACGAGCATCCCCGGCACTGTCGAGGTCAAGCTGCCGGCGGTGGTGGCTGGCGACACCACGGTGCGCGACGTGCATCTCTCGGCCGAGCCGGTCGAGGGCGGCTGGTCGGTGAAATCGCTGGCCGCGACCTTGCCCGGGCGCACGACGCTGGAAGCCAGCGGCATGCTCAGCGTCGAAGATCATTTCGGTTTCAGCGGCTCCATGCTGCTGGCGGTGGCGCAGCCTTCCGGCTTTGCTGCCTGGTTGTCCAAAGATGTCGACGAGGCGATCCGCCGGCTGCCGGCCGCCGGCTTCAAGGCCAAGGTGGACCTGTCGGAGAAGCGCCAGGCGTTCAGCGATCTCGAACTGATCCTCGGCAAGTCGAAGTTCACCGGCCGCATCGATTCCAGCCAGCCCGACGACGCCAAGTCCTCGGTGCTGATGCGGCTCGAGGGCGGCGAACTCGATGTCGACGGGCTGACGGCCTTCGCCTCGATCTTCGTCAGCGACAAGGGCGCCAACCGCTTTTCCGACCGTGACCTCGATTTTCAGATCAAGGCAGGGCCGGTCAATGCTGGCGGGCTCACCGCCGACACGGTCGATACCGCGCTCCGGCTCCGCGACGGGCTGCTCGAAATCGACCGGCTGTCGATTGGCGGCCTTGCCGGCGCCTCGATCAGCGCCACCGGCCGTATCAAGGATTTTCCGGCAAGCCCGACCGGCAAGCTCGATGCCTCGGTGGTCGCCGTCGATCTGAAGCCGCTGATCGACATTGCCGCGCAACACTATCCCGACAATCTGATGCTGAAGGGACTGGCTGGCCGCACGGCCGCCTATCCTGAACTGTTCCAGGACGCGCGCGTCGATATGGTGGCGAGCGCCGCCGACAATGGCGACGGCACGACCGGGCTGGCGGTGAGCGGACAAGGCAAGGCCGGCGGTTCGGCCTTTTCGGCGTCGCTGTCGGGCAAGGGTGCCGTCGGCCAGTTGCTCGACGCGCCGGTGACGGTGACCTTCAACGCCAAAAATCCCGACGCCACCGTGCTGCTGGCGCTCTACGGCCTGCCGGCGCTGCCGCTCGGCATGCTCGGCCAGGCAAGCACCGATATTTCGGCCAAAGGCACGCTCGGCGGCGGCCTGGCGACTAGCTTCAATTTCGCCGCCGATGACTTCAGGGCGACGTTCGACGGCACCGTCGCTCAGACGCCGCAAGGCGCCACCGCCAAGGGCAAGATCGGCCTCGACGCTTCCGATATCGAGCCCTGGCTGATGACGACCGGCGCCGGCCTGCCGGGCATGGGAACGGGCACCTCGACCTCGCTCAGCGCGGATGCCGATTTCGGCAACGGCCTGCTGGTGTTGAGCGGCCTCAGCGGATCCATCAACGAGTCGGAGATTTCGGGCGACGTCAACATCGATGCGAAGCAGGGGCTGCCGCATTTTGCCGGTGCGCTGGCGCTCGACGAACTGGACCTCGACCCGATTGCGGTTGCGCTGTTCGGTGACCAGTCGTTCCTCAGCAGCAACGCGAACTGGCCGACGGCGCCATTCAGCCAGAAATCCAGCCTGCCGTTCAGCGCCGATCTCGACCTGACGACGGCGACGCTTGCCGCCGGACCGCTGGCGACAGCCTATGACGCGTCGCTGTCGTTGAAACTGAACCAGGAAGGCATCCGCGTTTCGGACCTGAAGGCAAAACTGCTCGGCGGCGCGCTCACCGGATTGTTCGAGTTGAAGAACACAGACGGCACGGGGCTGTTCTCCGGCCAGATGAGGCTTGCCGGCGCCGACCTGGCGACTGTGCTGCCGGCTGCCGGATTGAGTGGCAACGGCGATTTCTCGACAGGGCTGTCGACCAGCGGCAAATCGGTCGACGCGATGATTGCCGCACTCTCCGGCTCGGGCACGGCGGCGCTGAAAGGCCTCACCATCGCCGGCGTCAATCCCGATGCCTTCGGCGCGTTGATTGCCAAGGCTGATGCGATCGGGCGCGACATCGACGTGGCCAAGACCGCGGGCTTTGCACCTGAGATCGCTGGCGGCGGCAGCTTTGCTGCCGGCGATGCCGACATCGCCTTCACGGTCGCCGGCGGCACGTTGCGGGCACCACCGATCAAATTCGAAAACCAGGCGGCGACGCTGTCTGCCGACATCACGGCCGACCTCAACACCGGCACCGTCGCCACCAAGGGCGCTGTCACCTACAAGCCTGGCGACGAGGCGCTGATCGGCTCCGATCCGACGGTCAATTTCAGCGTCGATGGGCCGTTCGGGGCGCTGAAGAAGCAGTTCGACAGCGAGCCGCTGGCGCAATTTTTGACCCAGCGCGCGCTGGAAAAGGAGCAGCAGCGGGTCGAGGCGATGCAGGCAGCACTGCTCGAGAAGCAGCGGCTGCGGCGCGAGGTGCGCTACTACGCCGCCCTGCAGACCGAGCGCGACAACGCCGCCGAGGAATTGCGCAAGCAGGAGGAAGCGGCACGGCTCAAAGCCGACGCCGACGCCAAGGCGAAGGCACAGGCCGATGCGAAGGCACAGGCCGAAGCGGATGCCAAGGCCAAGGCGGATGCCAAAGCAAAGGCCGATGCCGGTGCGAAAGCGCAGGCAGAGGCTGACGCAAAGGCCAAGGCAGATGCGGACGCGAAAGCGCAGGCCGAAGAGCAGGCTGCCGAAGACGCCGCCAAGGCCGAGGACGAACGGAAGGAGGCCGAACAGGCTCGGATCGCTTCGCAGGAAAAAGCCAGGCTGGAGGCCGAGCGCAAGGCTCAGGAGCAGGCGCCGAAGGTCGACCGCTCACTTCCCGGCGTCAATGACGGTTCGGCCCCGGCGCCGCCGAAGCCCAGGACAAATCCGTTCTCGGTCGACAATCTGCTGAAGTCGCTGGGCAATTAGGCACCCGCATCGCCGACGGCACCGGTCCGCGACTTGCGGACTATTGCTTGTGACGGGTCAGCAGGCGTCCCAGCATCGGTTCGATGCGCTTGAGCTCATCGAGATGCGCGGCGGACAATTCGGCAAGACGGTCTTCGGCGTGTTCGGTCAAGCGCAAAAACACGCGCCGCTGGTCGTGTTTGTCCTGATGCCGGATCACAAGTCCTGCCTCGCCTAGGCGGTTTACCAGCTCGACGGCGCTGTGGTGGCGTATGCGCAGGCGCTCGGCCAAGTCACCGACCGTGACCGGCCCGCCATCCGGAAAGCCCTTGATCGCCAGCAGCGCTTGGTGCTGGCGCGGCGTCAGGCCGGCATCGTTGGCCTGGGTCTGGCTGAATTCGAGGAAGCGCCGGATCAGGTAACGGAATTCGGACAGGCGCTGGTAGTCGGCCTGCGAAATGGCTGGTCGTGGGTTCTTTGGCACGGTCATTTCCGATCTCTATCGTCCTTTGCCTGAAAAGCTCAACGGCCGGCGCGCAGTCGTTGTCCAAAATGACGCGGTAAAGCGGTCGCGAACAGCCTTGAACATTTATATCGTGTTACGATACATAGCGGCCCGACAACAGGATGGCGCGCGTGGCGTCGTCGGAAAGCTGGACGCCATATGAAATCCTCGGAAAATCACCTGCGCGACTTCACTACCGATGCGCGCGTGCTGCTGATCGCGGCGATCGCCGTGGTGGTTGCAACCGCAGGACTGTTTGCTGGTATTGCGCTGCTTAAGCTGATCCAGCTTGCCACCAACATCGCTTATTTCGGCCAATTCTCATTTGCCAATCTGAAGCTGCAGGACACGCCGCTCGGTTACGCCGCGGTCGTCGTTCCGGTGATCGGCGCGCTGATCATCGGCTTGATGGCCAGATATGGCAGCGAGAAGATCCGCGGCCACGGAATCCCCGAGGCCATCGAGGCAATCCTGCTCGGTCGCTCACGGCTTGATGCCAAGGTGGCGATCCTCAAGCCGCTGTCGTCGGCGATCTCGATCGGCAGCGGCGGTCCGTTCGGCGCCGAAGGGCCGATCATCATGACCGGCGGCGCCATCGGCTCGCTGATCGCGCAGATGCTGCCGGTCAGCGACAATGAGCGCAAGACGCTGCTCGTGGCGGGCGCGGCGGCAGGCATGACCACCGTGTTCGGAACGCCGATCGCGGCCATCATGCTGGCGGTGGAACTGCTGCTCTTCGAATGGACGCCGCGCAGCTTCATCCCCGTGGCGGTTGCCGCCATCATTGCCGAGGTCGAGCGCACCATGCTGCATTTGCCGGGGCCGATCTTCCCGTTCCAGGGCAGCATGGAGGCTTCGTTCACCGGCCTGGGCGGCTGGGTGCTGATCGGGATATGCGCCGGGCTCTTGTCCGGCCTGCTGACCCAGATGGTCTATGCCTGCGAAGACGCTTTCCAGAAGCTGCCGATACACTGGATGTGGTGGCCGATGATCGGTGGCCTGGTAGTCGGCATTGGCGGACTGATCGAGCCGCAGGCATTGGGCGTTGGCTATGACAACATCGCCGACATGCTCGATGGTCGCTTGATCGCCACGGCCGCACTTGTCCTATTGGTGGTCAAGGCGATCATCTGGTCGGTGGCGCTCGGTTCTGGAACGTCCGGTGGCGTGCTGGCGCCGCTGCTGATCATGGGCGGCGCCATGGGCGCGGTTCTCGCCGGCATCCTGCCTGAGGCGACGCCCGGCTTCTGGCCGTTGCTGGCGATGGCGGCGACCATGGGCGGCACCATGCGCGCGCCGCTGACGGCGACCTTCTTTGCGGTCGAACTCACCGGCAACACCCATGTGCTGGTGCCGTTGATCGCCGCTTGCGCGGCCGCTCACGCCGTCACCGTGCTGTTGATGAAGCGGTCGATCCTGACGGAAAAGATTGCCAGGCGAGGGCATCATCTGGTTCGAGAATATCGTGTCGATCCGTTCGCGCTCACCAGGGTGCGCGAGGTCATGACCGCGCAGGTGGAGAGCGTGCCGGCGACGATGACGCTCCATGGCGCAGCCGCCTTCCTGACCGCGCCCCAGACGCGGCATCCGAGCTTTCCCGTCGTCAGCGAAGACGGCCAGGTGCTTGGCGTCATCGATCCGCCGGCGATCCTGCGCTGGAGGCGCGCGGGCGAGCACCGCACCACGACGCTTGGCGAATTGCTTGCCGGCGGCAAGCTCACGCTTGCCTATCCGGACGAGTATCTCGAGGGGCTTTCCGACAAGCTGCTGATGGCCAATGTCTCGCATCTGCCGGTTGTCGCGCGCGAGGACGCGCGGCTGGTCGGCTATGTCGGCTGGAAAGATCTGATGCGCGTCCGGTCGAAGAAGCTTGCCGAGGAACGTGATCGCTCGACGCTCCTGGGATTTGGCACCCGCCGCAAGAAACAGGACGCGGTCATAAAGGCCTAAGAAGTTCTGGCGTCGCGCTTGGCCCAGTCCAGCACGTGGAGCCTGAGGGCCGACGACAGATTCGCATCGCGCGGCCTTGTTTCGTCGATTTCGGCGACCAGGGCAGCAAGCGTCAGCTTGCGCGCGGCGGCGATGGCGAGGAGATCGTCGTAAAAGGGTTTTTCGAGGGAATAGCTGGTGCGATGGCCGCGGATGGTCACCGAGCGTTTTTCGACCGGGCTCACCGCGGGCGGTCCATCAATCGCCCTGGTCTTCCGGGCGTTCGCGGCGGTGGCCGGCGACGAATTTTTCGGCCTTGTCCGATGTCAGACGGTCACGAGTTCTTTCGGCTTTGGAACGGCCGTGCAGAGCGCGGTTCTCGCCGGCGAGCTTTTCCTTTTCGGTGCGCGCCTTCTGCTTGCGGACCTGGCGAAGGTTGACGATTTCGCCCATGTCGCGCCGACCGTCCCGCTACTTCTTGCGGAAGGCGTCGAGCGACACGACGTCGGCGCCCTTGCCGGCGGCGGCATCGGCCACGGCGGGCTTTTTCTCCGCCTCAGTGGCAGCTGCCTTCTTCTCGGCCTTCGGCTTTTTCTCGGAGACGATAGCCAAAGGCTCGGCAGCCGGCTGGGCGGCTGCATCGTCTTCCGCCGGGACGTCGGTCTTGACGTCGAATTCGAGTTCGAAATTGACCGATGGGTCGTAGAAGCCGCGTACGGCCGAGAACGGGATTTCCAGCTTCTCCGGCACGTCGGAGAAGGACAGCCCGACCTCGAAGCCGGTATCGGTCACCTTGAGGTCCCAATACTGGAACTGGATGACGATGGTCATCTGTTCGGGATAGCGCTCGCGCAGCCTGGAGGACACCCGCACGCCCGGCGCGCCGGTCAGGAATGTGATGAAGAAATGATGATTGCCGGGAAGGCCGGTGCGCGCGACTTCGGCCAGGACCTTGCGCATGACGCCGCGCAATGCCTCCTGGGCCAGGATGTCGTAGCGGATGTGGTCGTCGGCCATGTGCTGGTCGGGTTCCGTTGAATCGTCCGCATAGCTGTAATCAAGCTTGAGCGCGGCGTAAACCGGATATAGATCGCTGATGCGCCGAAGCGAAGCCCGTAACGGACGATTTGATCGCCTGCTTTGGCGTTCAGGCGCTGGCCAGCTGTTTTTCCACCGCTGCCGCTGATCTGCGCTTGCCGAAGGCGCGCAGGAATGTGCGCACGCCGTGGGTGGCGGATTGCAACACTTCGTCTTCCGACGGCATGCCGCCTAGCATGAAGGTGGTCTGCAGTTCGGCGTTGGCTAGCGCCAGGAACTGGCGTGCGGCGACATCGGGATCGTCGACCGCGAGATGGCCGGCATGGGCTAGGCGGGCAAAACGGGCGGCAAGTGCGGGCCAGGTCCGGCCCGGCCCTTGGTCGCGCCATTCTGCGAAGAGCTCGGGATAGCGCTCGCCTTCGGTCTGGATCAGCTTGCGCAGGAAGCGTCCGTCGCGGTTGCAGATGCAGTTCTGATTCATGCGCACGGCAAAGCCGATCAGGTCGGCTTCCAGATCCTTCGGCTGGTCTGGGAAAGAGGCGAAGGTGGCGAAGATGCCGGCATTGCAGCGCTCCGTCAGATCGCGCACCACAGCCATGAAGAGCTTTTCCTTGTCGCGGTGGTGATTGTAGATGGTCTGGCGCGACACGCCGGCCTCCACCGCGATCAGGTCGATATTGGCGCCGGCAAAGCCTTCCCGGCAAAAGACCGAAGCCGCCGCATCGATAATCGACATACGCTTGGCCTCGTGGCCGCGTGGCGGGAAAATGTCAGGAGAAACGGCAAGCTTCATAGAAATCTATATAGAGGTGATTGACGAATTAGACAAGGCTGTCTAAATTTGTGGACACAATAAATGGTGAATTCGCTCCGTAGAGACGAATAATCTCGCTGAGCCGTCGGATTTCAACGGGATGGAACGTCCTAGGGTTAGTCGTCGCGTTGGCGGCGCCAACCAGACTTGAAAGAAGCCTTTACCATGAGTCCCAAATTCCTCCGCATCGCGGTCGTGCTCGGCCTGTTGTCCGCTATCGGCCCCTTCGCCATCGACATGTATCTGCCGGCGTTGCCTTCGATCGGCGAGGATCTGCATGCCGGCACCGCCGCCGTTCAGATGAGCCTTTTGATCTTCTTCCTGTCGATGGGCTTCGGCCAGATCGTCGTCGGACCGATCTCCGACATGGTCGGCCGCAAGCTGCCGCTTTACGGCGGCCTTGCGCTGTTCATGGTCGGCGGTATCGGTTCGGCCATGAGCCCGACCATCGAATGGCTGATCGCCTTCCGCTTCCTGCAGGGACTGGGCGCCAGCGCCGGCATGGCGGTGCCGCGCGCCATCGTGCGCGACCTGCACACCGGCACCGAAGCCGCCAAGCTGATGTCGCTGCTGATGCTGGTGTTTTCGGTGTCGCCGATCCTGGCGCCGCTGACCGGCAGCCAGATCATCGAGAATTTCGGCTGGCGCGCCGTGTTCTGGACGGTGACGGGCGCGGCCCTGCTGGCCACCATTCTGCTGGCGACCTCGCTGAAGGAGACGCGGCCGGCGGAAGAACGCGTCGGTTCCTCCTTCGGAACCGCACTCGCCGGCTATCGCTTCCTCATGGGTGATCGCAATTTCCTCGGCCTGGTGGCGATCGCCGGCTTCGGCATCGCCAGCTTCTTCGTCTACCTCTCGAGTTCGTCCTTCATCCTGATCGACCATTACGGGCTGTCGCCTTCCGTCTACAGCGTGTTCTTCTCGATCAATGCGGTCGCCTTCATCGGCATGTCGCAGCTTACGGGACTGCTGTCGGAGCGCTTCGGGCTGAAGCGCGTCGTCTGGGTGGCGGTGACCGGCTATGCCACGACGATGGTGGTGCTGTTCGCAGTCATGGCGACCGGCGTCGACCGGCTCGATGTGATGGCGGCACTGCTGTTCGTCGGCTACGGCTTCCTCGGCCTGGTCATCCCGACGACGTCGGTGCTGGCCATGGAAGAGCATGGCGAGATCGCCGGCACGGCCTCGGCGCTGATGGGCACGCTGCACTTCGCCATCGGTGCGCTGGCGATGGGCGTCGCCGGCATCTTCTTCGACGGCACGCCGCTGCCCATGGTGGCCGGCATCACGCTCTGCGCCGTAATCTCGTTCACGCTGGCCAAACTGACGCTCGGCCGCTCGCGCGAAGCCGTTGAAGCGCCGGCCGAGTAAGCTGACCGCAATCGACCGGAAAGGCCGGGTCATCCCGGCCTTTTTCACGTCTGGGGTAATCCGGCCCCGGCCAGAACCACGGCCTTCGACCGACGCCAGCGGCAAATTGCACCAGCTCATGGCTCAATTTGGTGTAGGCTTCGCGGCCCATCGTCATGCGAAATCCGGCCAGCGGCAGCCGGCATTGAGCGTACGATATCGAGGAGGGGAGAAGTGGAGGTTTCTGTTGCCAGGTACCTCCGAACCCCGCCTAGAAGTGCGAACCTCTAGGGCTTGATTTGAAGCTATCGCACCGCTTACGCGGCGAGACGTGCTTCCGCATAGTTGTCATTTGCAACTACAGGTTTAGCCCGATGACGGTGGTACCATGCCGGGCAAAAGTACGATCTTTACACCTTCGTCGATCCTATTTCGCCCCCAGCAACAGCCGCTCTGATCACAGAGCGGTTCTTGGTGGAGGCGCCGGGTACCGCCCCCGGGTCCGAACGGCTTATTACATCGCCCATTTATCGCCATAGTCGGTCAAGCCGACAAAACGAATATAGGGGGCGGGCGCACAAAATGAAAGGCCGCAATGACACTTCTTGGCCGCACCAAACTGCGGCGCCGAGGGTTGACTCGCGCGCGGTCTCAACCGAAGCTTTGCGATGGTGAGGAGTATCGACCGAGCGCACAAGTTGCGGCAGCGCGCCACAGCCCTCATCGATCGGATCCCGTGGCGCCGACATGGGGAAATTTGATGGCCGATTATCTCGCAGACGTGAAGAAATACGACGCCGCCGCAAATGCCGATGTGGTTGCCAAGATTGTGAAACATCTGGGCATCGCGCTGCGCAACCGCGATTCCTCGCTGGTATCCTGCACCGACCCCAAGGAATTGGAGCGCGTCAAGACCAACTGGGTTGCCAAGAAACTCGGCGTGACCGACGGGGCGAAAGCCGACTCAGCGATCGAGAAGACCTGCAAGGCGTTGGCCGCCGACAGCTCCAAGAGCCGCGTGACTTTCTACTATCTGGTCGCCAAGGATCTGGGCAAGCTCGGCTCTTTGTAGAGATTATTGCCGATAGGCAGAGCGCGCGTTTGATTTTGCTCCTCACCGGAGATCAGCACCGCCCCTCATTGCCCTGCCGGGCATTTCTCCCCGTATAGTGACGGGGAGAAAGGGCTGACCGCAGCCTTGGCTCTCTCTCTCTCTCTCTCTCTCTCTCTCGAACGCTTGTGATTGGCGAAACCGCTGATGACAGCGCCCCTCTCCCCGTCCCTATACGAGGAGAGGATGCCGGCAGGCAGGTGAGGGGCAGCGCCACCTCTTGAGAGATGGGGCAAGCCGCGTTCTGGTCCCTTTTGCTGTGTTCGGCCGGCGGCCAGTCGGTTATGATGGCGGTAACCCCGAATCGAGGCGAAGCCGATGCGCCAGTATCTCGACCTTTTGCAGCATGTGCTGGACAATGGCGCCGATCGTGGCGACCGCACGGGCACCGGCACGCGTGGGGTGTTCGGGTACCAGATGCGCTTCGACCTGTCGCGCGGCTTTCCCGTCACCACCACCAAGAAGCTGCATCTGAAGTCGATCATCCATGAAATCCTGTGGTTCCTGGCCGGCGACACCAACATCAAATACCTTAGAGATCATGGCGTTTCGATCTGGGACGAATGGGCCGACGAGAATGGCGATCTCGGCCCGGTCTATGGCAAGCAGTGGCGCTCTTGGCCGGATGGCCGTGGCGGGTCGATCGACCAGATTGCCAATGTTCTGAAGGAGATACGCAGGAATCCGAATTCACGCCGGCTGATCGTTTCGGCGTGGAACCCGGCCGAAGTGGAGGCGATGGCGCTGCCGCCCTGCCACTGCCTGTTCCAGTTCTACGTCTCGGACGGCAAGCTGTCCTGCCAGCTCTACCAGCGCTCGGCCGACATTTTTCTCGGCGTACCCTTCAACATCGCTTCCTACGCGCTGCTGACCCTGATGGTGGCGCAGGTGACCGGGCTGAAGCCCGGCGAGTTCGTCCATACGCTGGGCGATGCGCATCTCTATTCCAACCATTTCGAGCAGGCGCGCGAGCAATTGCGGCGCACACCCAAGGCGCTGCCGACGCTGTGGATCAATCCGGAGGTGAAGGACCTGTTCGCCTTCCGCTTCGAGGATTTCCGGCTGGAAAACTATTTTGCCGACGCGTCGATCAAGGCGCCGATCGCGGTCTGATCCGTCCACCGTCAATCAATTCCGACCCTCAATCGAAGTCGACCATGACGTCGGTTGCCTTGATCATGGCATAGGCTGCTTGCCTTTTTCGAGCTTGAGATCGGCAACGGCCTCGTTGGTGATCGAAGCGTGACGACGGAGCCGGCGACATCACCGCGGACAGGCGAGGTGCTTTGACGATCTCGACGATCGTTCCCTTGAGGATGTTGCGGGCGCTGATCTTCATCGGAGTTCCTTTCCGGGTTTCGGTGCACGTCCAAACCAGAACAATCGATGCCGAACATACGCTTTCGCAGGAGGCGGCCTTCCCTTGTTATATTCATCCAGATATATCGGTCGGCAGGAGTCGAGCCAGCAGATTTCAAGCCCAGGGAGAGTTTTCATGTTGGGGCACAAAGGTTTTGGTTTGAGGGCGATCGCGATTGGCGGCTTTGCCGTAGCTCTGATGGCCGTGATGCCGGCGGCTCACGCGGGAGACAAGGTGATCGTGTTTGCCGCAGCCAGCCTCAAGGACGGGCTCGACGCCGTCACCAAGGCCTGCGAAGCCGATGTCGGTGAAGCGGCGACCGTCTCCTACGCCGCGAGCTCGGCGCTGGCCAAGCAGATCGAAAGCGGGGCGCCCGCCGATGTGTTCATCTCGGCCGACCTCGACTGGATGAAATATCTCTCCGACAAGAAACTGACCAAGCCGGACACCGAGGTGAAACTGCTCGGCAACCAGATCGTGCTGGTGGCGCCGAAGGATTCCAAGGTCGAAACCAGGATCGAGAAAGGCTTCGACCTCGCCAAGCTGATCAGCGACGGCAAGCTCGCCATGGGCGACGTCAAGGCGGTGCCGGCCGGCAAGTATGGCAAGGCGGCACTTGAATCGCTCGGCGTCTGGTCGTCGGTCGAAGGCAAGGTGGCGCAGGCCGAGAATGTGCGCGCCGCGCTGAAGCTGGTTTCAACGGGCGAGGCCGCGCTCGGCATCGTCTATGCCACCGACGCGCATGCCGACAAGGGAGTCAAGGTGGTCGGCACCTTCCCGGAGGATTCGCACCCGCCGATCATCTATCCGGTTGCCCAGACCACCGATTCGAAGGACAAGGATACCCCGGCTTTCCTGAAGTGCCTGCAGTCCGCCAAGGCGGTGGAGCTGTTTAGGGATCAGGGTTTCACCGTGCTCACGCCGAGCAATTAAGGTAGCGGCTGACGCATGAACTGGCTGCTGGACCTCACTCCCGACGAATGGAATGCGGTCCGGCTGTCGATCAAGGTGGCGACGGTGGCGATGCTGTTCAGCCTGCCGCCGGGCATCTTGATGGCGCTTTTGCTGGCCCGCGGAAAATTCTGGGGCAAGACGCTGCTCAACGGTGTGGTTCACCTGCCGTTGATCCTGCCGCCGGTGGTGACAGGTTATCTCTTGCTGCTTACCTTCGGCCGGCGCGGGCCGGCGGGAGCTTTCCTGGCCGAGCATTTCGGCATCGTCTTCTCGTTTCGCTGGACCGGCGCCGCACTGGCCTGCGGTATCATGGGCTTTCCCCTGATGGTGCGGGCGATCCGGCTGTCGATCGAGGCGGTCGACCGCAAAATGGAGGCAGCGGCGGGAACGCTCGGCGCCAACCCGATTTGGGTCTTCGCCACCATCACGCTGCCGCTGATCCTGCCCGGGCTGATCGCCGGCTCGATCCTGTCCTTCGCCAAGGCGATGGGCGAGTTCGGCGCCACCATCACCTTCGTCTCCAACATTCCCAACGAGACGCAGACGCTGCCTTCGGCGATCTACACCTTCACGCAGGTGCCTGGCGGCGATGACGGGGCGCTCAGGCTGACGCTGATCTCCATCGTCATCTCGATGGCCGCATTGGTCGCCTCGGAAGTGCTGGCGCGGCGCGTCGGCCGGCGGATGGACATCGAATGAGCGTGCTGGTGGACATCAGCCATCGGCTCGGCGGTTTCGCCGTCGACGCGCGTTTCGAAAGCGCCGGGCGGCTGACGGCGCTGTTCGGGCCATCGGGCTCCGGCAAGACGACGCTGATCAACGTGATCGCCGGCCTGATCCGGCCGACCAAGGGCCGTATCGCGGTCGACGGCTGTGTGCTGGTCGACACCGATGCCGGCATTTTCGTGCCGAAGCACAAGCGCCGGATCGGCATGGTGTTCCAGGACGCGCGGCTGTTTCCGCATATGAGCGTGGCCGGCAATCTGCGCTATGGCCGCTGGTTCACGCCACCGGCGGAGCGCTATGCGGATATCGACGCGGTCGTCGAACTGCTCGGCATCGGTCCTCTGCTCGACCGGCGACCGGCAAAGCTCTCGGGCGGCGAGAAGCAGCGCGTGGCGATCGGCCGGGCGCTGCTTGCCAGCCCGAAACTGCTGTTGATGGACGAGCCGCTGGCCTCGCTCGACGATGCGCGCAAAGCCGAGATCCTGCCCTATATCGAGCGGCTGCGCGACGAGACCAAGCTGCCCATCGTATATGTCAGCCACTCCGTCGCCGAGGTGGCGCGGCTGGCCAGCGACGTGGTGGTGATGGCGCAAGGCAAGGTCGCTGCCTCAGGCCCGACCGGCGCGATCATGCAACGGCTCGAATTGCTGCCGGCGGAGGAGCGCGGCGAGGGCGGCGCGGTTCTCGACACCAAGGTGCTGCGCCATGATGAGATCTTCGGGATGACCGTGCTCGGCTCGGCGGCGGGCGAAATCCGGGTGCCGCAATTGGCGGTCTCGGTCGGCGCGCCTGTGCGCATCCGAATCCGCGCCCGCGACGTGATGATCGCCACCGAACAGCCGAAAGGTCTCAGTGCGCTCAACATCCTGCCGGGCGCCATCGTCGCAATCGGCTCGGGCGAGGGGCCGACGGTCGAAATCGGCATCGACTGCAATGGCGCAACCGTGCTTGCGCGCATTACCGAACAATCCAGGCAGGTACTGAACCTTCAACTCGGCGGCAAGGTGTTCGCGGTGATCAAGACGGTCAGTTTCGACCGTGCCAACACCGGCGCCGGGCTGCCGGCCGAAGCGGATGGCTGATAGCCGCTATATCGTTTTGGAATAGCGCCATGGGTCGAGAGGGGCTAGTGTGACTGTGGAGGACAAGAGATGCCGTCGCTGAGCCTGCGGATAAATCTCGATCCGGACGGGCGCATAGGTCCGGGCAAGATCGAATTGCTGGAGCAGATCGCCACTTTCGGCTCGATCTCGGCTGCGGCACGCGGCATGGAGATGTCCTACAAGCACGCCTGGGATCTGGTGGAAGATATGAACCGTGTGTTCGGCAAGCCACTGGTCGCGGCGCAGACCGGCGGCAAAAAGGGCGGCGGCGCACAGCTGACCTCAGTTGGCCTTGCAGTCGTCAGCCGTTTTCGCGCTATCGAGCGCGCTGCGGCGGCAGCGGCGGCCACGCATATGGACGCCTTGCAGGCGGAGATTGATGCTGGGTGAGGGTTGAAGCCTGCGATCCGTCACACCGCCCTCTGTCCTGCCGGACATCTCCCCCGCAAGGGGGGAGATCAGCTAGCCCGTAGACGAGCGCTAATCTGTTAGGCGATTGGCGAAAATCCACCGTGACGGCCAATCTCCCCACTAGAGGGGGAGATGTCCGGCAGGACAGAGGGGGGCGCGAAGGAACTCGACCTTTGAGCGCGCTATTCCTCGGGCTCTCCTGCTTTACGCAGCAGATAGGTGTCCATGATCCAGCCCTTTCTTTTCCGGGCTTCTTCTCTCGTCCTCTCAATCTCCTCGCCGACATCACCCAGGCGACCGGAAACGATGATCTCGTCCGGTGTGCCGAGATAGGCGCCCCAATGGATGATCAGATCCTTGTCTGCCAACGTGTTGAAGGCGCATTTGCCGTCGAGCATGACCACGGCGCTGCCGGCATTGTGCGGCATGCCTTGTTCGGCGAGGCGGCGGCCGGTGGTGATCAGCACGGGGTCGCCGATGCGGTTCAGCGCCATCTTGTGGCCGGCGGCGAGCGCCTGGACGGCGGTGATGCCGGGAATGACCTCCAGTTCGAATGCGACATTGCCCCTCAGTCGTACGCGCGCGAGGATGCGCAGCGCGCTGTCATAGAGCGAGGGGTCGCCCCAGATCAGGAAGGCGCCGCAGCCGTCCTCGGCAAGTTCGTCGCGGACCAGGCTCTCATAGATCTGGGCGATGGCCTCGTGCCAGTCATCGACGGTCGAGCGATAGGAAGGCGCCGGCTCGGCGCGCACCGGCACGTCGAACTCGACGCGGCGCGATTTCGGATTGCTGACGAAACGGTCGCAGATATGGCGGCGCAATTCGGCAAGGTCGTTCTTCTTCGCCCCCTTGTCGGGGATAAACAGGACGTCCGCCCGGTTTAGGCCTGATATGGCCTGCACGGTCATATGGTCGGGATTGCCGGCGCCGATGCCGATGACGAGAAGCTTGCGCATGACGCGAACTCCTGCCCGATCGAAACCTGTTAGTCCAGACCGCCGATTGGCGTGTCCAGACACTGTGGCGTCCTGCTGGGAGACGGAAGGCTTTGAAACGCCACATTGAAACGGCTAGGGTCGCGGCATTCTTGGCGAGGGGCTTCGATGTTGCAATATGTTCTGTCCGTAGCGCTGGCGCTTTTAGCCGTGCCCGCGCTGGCCAATGATACGACCGCCGAACTCGGCACAGGTGGCCTGATCCTCTCGCGTAGCGACGCGGTGTCGATGCAAAGCGAGGACCTCTATATCTCGCCGGAAAAGATCACGGTCGACTACGTCTTCCACAACAACACCGACAAGGATGTAAATGCCATCGTCGCTTTTCCGCTGCCGGACATCGAAGGCAATCCGGAGGAAATGCCGGCCATCCCGGAAAACCAGAGCGACAATTTCCTTGGCTTCGAGGTGACGATCGACGGAGCGCCGGCAAAGCCGCAGCTCGAGCAGAAAGTGTTCGCTGTCGGCATCGATATCGGCGCCGATCTGAAGGCGCAGAACGTGCCGTTCAATCCGTTCGGCGATGCGGCCAAGGCGGCCCTGGCGAAGCTGCCGAAAACGGTCGCCGAGGATTGGGAAAACCGCGGCATCATCATCGAGGATACGGGCAGCGACGGTACCGAGGCGAACAAGGTCTATACGCCGTGGTGGCAGTTGCGCTCGACCTATTGGTGGCGCGCGATATTTCCGGCCAACAAGGATGTCCACGTCTCGCACCGCTACAAACCGAGCGTCGGCGGCACGTCATCGGTGAGTTTCTTCTATGACGGCAAGTTCACCGAGGGCAGCCAGTACACGACCTACAAGACCCGCTACTGCATGGACGACAGCTTCGAGAATGCGGTGCGGCAGGCCGCCAAGGCCGACGGTTATCCGCATTTCTACGAGAACCGCATAGCCTATATCCTGACCACCGGCGGCAACTGGGCCAATGGCAGCATCGGCAAGTTCAAGCTAACCGTCGACAAGGGCAATCCGAAAGCGCTGATCTCGTTTTGCGGCGACAATGTCAAGAAGGTCGGGCCGACGACCTTCGAGACGGCGGCGCAGGATCTCTATCCCGAGCACAACATCGACATATTGCTTTTGGAGCCGTCGGATGACGGCGCCGGGGGAGCCAACTGATGGACGTCGCGATCTATGTCGCCATTGCGCAGAACGGCGTCATCGGGCGCGACGGCGGCTTACCGTGGCGGCTGTCCACCGATCTCAAGCGCTTCAAGGCCGATACGATGGGCAAGCCCGTCATCATGGGCCGCAAGACTTATGAAGGCATCGGCCGGCCGCTGCCGGGCCGATTGAACATCGTGGTGACCCGCGACAAGGCCTGGCGCGCCGAGGGCATAGAGGTAGCGCACTCCCTGGAGGCCGCGATCCAGCTGGCCACGGTGCGCGGGCGTTGCATGAACGGCGTCGACGAAATCTGCGTCATCGGTGGCGGCGAGATCTATGCGCAGGCGCTGCCGCTGGCAGACCGGCTGCACGTCACCCATGTGCTGGCGACGGTCGATGGCGACGCGCATTTTCCCGACATCGATCCGGATTTGTGGCGCCTTGTCAGCGCTCAGGACGTTCCGGCCGGTGAAAAGGACAGCCATGCGACGCGCTATTCGGTTTACGAGCGACGCCGCGGCGTGCATTGAGACGATAAAAGGGTCGCGAACGTCCAAAACGGACATGCTCGGCAGCGGATCGCGTTGAAAGCGCATCGCTGCGTCCCTATAGAAGAACAACTGGATTTTGCGCCGCAACGCCGGCGCCGAGGGAATTCCAAGCGAAAGGACATTCATGCCCTGGAACGACAAGAGCGGCGGCGGCGGCCCATGGGGCGGCGGCGGCAACAATCAGGGACCCTGGGGGCAGGGACCGAAGGGGCCCAGCGGCCCGCCGGGGTCACCTCCCGATCTCGAAGACATCATCCGCCGCGGCCAGGACCGGCTGCGGCGCGCGCTGCCCGGTGGCGGCGGCGCCAGCCCGGCCGTGTTTGCGCTGATCGCAGCGGCTCTGATCGTGCTGTGGGCGTTCAAGGCGGTCTACACCGTGCAGCCGGACGAGGTTGCGGTCGAGCTGCGCTTCGGCAAGCCGAAGGCGGAGCTGTCGCAGCCGGGTCTGCATTTCCATTGGTGGCCGGTCGAGACCGTCGAGACGGCCAACATCGCCGAACAACTCGTCGATATCGGTGGTGGCGGCGCGACGAGCGGCAACTCGTCGGGGCTGATGCTTACCGGCGACCAGAACATCGTCAACGTCCAGTTTTCGGTGGCCTATCAGGTCTCCGATCCCCGGGCCTATCTGTTCGACGTCTCCGATCCCGAAGGCATGCTGCAGCAGGTCGCAGAGAGCGCCATGCGCGAAGCGGTCGGCCGGCGACCGGCCCAGGACATCTTCCGCGACGACCGTCAGGGCATTGCGGCGTCGGTGCGTGAAATCATCCAGACGACGCTGGACGGCTACAAGGCCGGCCTGAACGTCAACGCAGTTTCGATCGAGGACGCGGCGCCGCCGCGTGAAGTGGCCGACGCGTTCGACGAAGTGCAGCGCGCTGAGCAGGACGAAGACAAGTTCGTCGAGCAGGCCAACCAGTATTCCAACCAGAAGCTCGGCCAGGCGCGTGGCGCCGCGGCGCAGATCCGCGAGGACGCGGCAGCCTACAAGAACCGTGTCGTCCAGGAAGCCGAAGGTGAGGCGCAGCGCTTCATCTCGGTCTATGACGAATACGCCAAGGCGCCCGATGTTACGCGCCGGCGGCTTTATCTGGAAACGATGGAAAAGGTGCTGAAGGATTCCAACAAGGTGATCGTCGAACAGGGCAATGGACAAGGCGTCGTTCCCTATCTGCCGCTGCCGGCACTGCAGCCGAAGGCGCCGGCGCCTGCCGGCGCGACCACGGGAGGAGCCCAGTGATGGCCAATCGTCTTCCCATCATCGCGGTCATCGCGGCCGTGCTTCTGTTCCTGCTCTACTCCTCGGTCTTCGTGGTCAACGCGCGCCAGCAGGCGCTCGTGCTGCGGTTCGGCGAGATCGTCGACGTCAAGAATGAACCCGGCATCTATTTCAAGGCGCCTTTCGCCTTCTTCGACGCCGACAGCGTGCAGTTGATCGAAAACAGGGTGCTGCGCTTCGATCTCGATAACATTCGGGTCCAGGTTTCGGGCGGCAAGTTCTACGAGGTTGACGCTTTCATCGCGTACCGCATCTCGGATCCGCGCGTGTTCCGCTCAGCCGTGTCCGGCCAGATCACACTGGCCGAAGCACGACTGAGGACGCGTCTCGATGCGGCGCTGCGCCGTGTCTACGGTCTGCGCGACTTCGAGGCGGCGCTCTCGGAAGAGCGGGCCGTGATGATGCGCGAAGTGCGCGATCAGCTTCGGCCCGACGCCACCTCGCTCGGCCTGCAGATCGAGGATGTGCGCATCCGCCGAACCGATCTGACGGCTGAGGTTTCGCAGCAGACCTTCGACCGCATGAAGGCCGAACGTTTGGCCGAGGCCGAACGGCTGAGAGCGCGCGGCAAAGAGGCCGCGCAGCGCATCACCGCCCGCGCCGACCGCGAAGTGGTGGAAATCGTCGCCGAGGCGCGCAAGGAATCGGAAATCCTGCGTGGTGAAGGTGAAGCCCAGCGCAGTGCGACCTTTGCCGACGCCTACAAACGCGATCCGGCGTTCTTCGACTTCTACCGGTCGATGAATGCCTATGGCACGGCGCTGGACAACTCCGGGACGACGATGGTGCTGTCGCCGAACTCGGAGTTCTTCCGCTTCTTCCGCAATCCGGACGGGACGGACGCGAAGCTGGCGGCCCCTGCGGCTCCGGCGACGGCACCTGCCGCGCCGGCGACGGCACCTGCCGCGCCGGCTGCACAACCTGCACCCGCCCAGTAGGGCGGTGCAGGATTTCCTTGCGGCCATAGGCCTGGTCCTCGTCGTAGAGGGTCTGGTCTATGGCGGCTTTCCCGGCCTTGCCAAACGTCTTGCCGGCGAAGTGCTGTCGACGCCGGAAATTGCGCTGCGCATCGTCGGGCTGGTGGCGATCGCCATCGGCGTCGGCATCGTCTGGTTGGTGCGTGGCTGAGGACCGCTGATCTGCAATTCCAGGAAAGTGTGAGCGGTTTTCCGTCCGGAATTGCGTAAAAGCAAAGGGATTGAACGGTTCGCCGTTTCCGCGAAACGGCGAACCGCTCTAAGGTGTAACGGAGGATTTATCCTCCTGATGTGGCCATAGCCGCAAACGTGCCGTATTTCTTGCCAACATGACGCGACGCGGCGTTTTGCCGAAGCGCTTTTTCTTTTCAGATTCCGGGAGGCTTTCGATGACATCCAACACCCTTCTGCGCGCGGCGCGGCGGACGTTCATCGCAGGTGCTGCGGCACTTATGGTCGGCGCGCTTGCCGTTCCGGCTTTCGTGACGCCGACGGTGGCCGCGGACGGACCGGCTTCGGTTGCCGACCTCGCCGAAGGCCTGCTCGGTGCGGTGGTCAACATCTCGACCTCGCAGACCGTGAAGGGCACGGAAGGTCCGGGCGCGGTGCCGATGCCGCAGCTGCCGGAGGGTTCGCCGTTCCAGGATTTCTTCGACGACTTCTTCAAGAACCGTGGCGGCGACAAGGATGGCGGCGCGCAAAAGGTGCAGTCGCTGGGCTCCGGCTTCGTAGTCGACGCCGAGCAAGGCATTGTCGTCACCAACAACCACGTCATCGCCGATGCAGACGATATCGAGGTGAATTTCTCCGACGGCGTGACGCTCAAGGCGACGCTGGTCGGCACCGACACCAAGACCGACGTGGCGGTGCTCAAGGTCGACCCGAAGGGCCACAAGCTGACGGCGGTGAAGTTCGGCGATTCCAACAAGATGCGCGTCGGCGACTGGGTGATGGCGATCGGCAATCCGTTCGGCCTTGGCGGCACGGTGACGGTCGGCATCGTCTCGGCCCGCAACCGCGACATCAATTCCGGCCCCTATGACGACTTCATCCAGACCGACGCCGCCATCAACCGCGGCAATTCCGGCGGACCGCTGTTCAACAGCCTGGGCGAGGTTATCGGCATCAACACGGCGATCATCTCGCCGTCGGGCGGCTCGATCGGCATCGGCTTCTCCATCCCCTCGCAGCTTGCCTCGGGCGTCGTCGACCAGCTGCGCCAGTTCGGCGAGACCCGTCGCGGCTGGCTCGGCGTGCGCATCCAGCCGGTGACCGACGACATCGCCGAGAGCCTCGGCATGGCGACCGCCAAGGGCGCGCTGGTGGCCGGAGTCATCAAGGGCGGACCGGTCGACAACGGCACAATTCTCGCCGGCGACGTCATCATCAAGTTCGACGGCAAGGACATCCATGAAATGCGCGACCTGCCGCGCGTCGTGGCGGAAAGCCCGGTTGGCAAGGCGGTCGACGTGATCATCGTGCGCAAGGGCGTCGAGCAGACGGTGAAGGTGACGCTCGGCCGGCTTGAGGACGGCGAGAAGGTTGCCGCCGGTGAGGACGGCACTACCGATGAGGACAAGGGCGGCGACAAGGCGCCCGCGGTTTCGACGGCCTCGGTGCTCGGCATGACCGTCGGCGAACTCAATGACGACACACGGAAAAAATTCGGCATCGCGGCCGACGTTTCCGGCGTCGTCATCACCGACGTCACCAAGGATTCGGCCGCCGCCGAGCGCGGCATCCAGGCCGGCGAGGTGATCACCGAAATCGCCCAGGAATCGGTCGCGACCCCGAAGGACGTCATGGACCGGATCGGCGCGCTGAAGGAGCAGGGCCGCAAGAATGCACTTCTGATGCTGGCGTCGAAGACCGGCGAGTTGCGCTTCGTGACGATCCGGATGGATTGAGTCCGGAAAGCCCCATAACCGATTGTTTTCAGGGAAAGGGCGGCTAGCGAGCCGCCCTTTTTCGTGCCTGCCAGTCCGTGCGCGACAGTTTGTAGAGGACATGCCGCTTGAGGTGCGGGTGGCTGTCAGGGATGGATGGGTGGTCGAAATCGCGAGCCGGGTCAGGGCTCATGCCAAGACGCTCCATGACGGCCGTCGAGCGGCGGTTGGCCGCGACGGCGAAGGAGACGATCTCGTCCCGGTCAAGCGTCTCGAAGCCATAAGCAAGCCATGCCTCGGCTGCCTCGGTGACGTAGCCCTTGCCCCAGAACTCGGGCGCCAACCGCCAGCCGATCTCGATCGAATCGGAGGGCAGGGACGGCACGTGATCGGTCTTTAAGAGGCCGACGAAGCCGATGCATTCCCCAGTCGCGGCGATCTCGGCGGCGGCAAAACCAAAGCCGTCCTCGGCGATCCAGCCCCGAAACTCGTCCATCTTGGCATCCGTCTCGGCGCGGTCGCGGCGGAACGGAAAAAATTCCATCACCCGCTCGTCGGAGTTGATGCGATGGAATAGTTCGCGGTCGCGCTCTTCCCAATTGCGCAGGATGAGGCGCTCGGTGCGCATCGGTTTCATTGGGCGAACTCTTCCTGGCGGTAGCCCTGGAGATAAAGCAGCGCGGTGAGATCGCCATGGTCGATGCGGACCTTGGCTTCGGCAGCAACGGCCGGCTTGGCGTGGAGCGCGACACCGGTGCCCGCCAGGCGGATCATGTCGAGGTCGTTGGCGCCGTCGCCGACCGCAATCGCATCGAATGGCGTCAGGCCGAGGCGGGCCGAGATCTCGTTCAGCGCATCGGCCTTGGCGGCACGGCCGAGGATCGGCTCGGCGACAAGGCCGGCAAAGCGCCCGTTCTCCTCGATCAGGCGGTTGGCACGGTTTTCCTGGAAGCCGAGCATGGCGGCGACACGGCTGGTGAAGACGTCGAAGCCGCCCGAGACAAGCGCCGTCCAGGCGCCATTGGCGCGCATCGTCCGCACCAGGGCGCGGCCGCCCGACGCCAGCGTCAGGCGGTTCGCGATGATGCGGCCGACGACGGCGGCATCGAGGCCTTTCAGCAGCGCCACGCGTTCACGCAGCGCCGGCTCGAAAGCGATCTCGCCGTTCATCGAGCGTGCCGTGATGGCGGCAACGCGGTCCTTGACGCCGATCTCGTCGGCGAGTTCGTCGATGCATTCCTGGTCGATCATGGTTGAATCCATATCGGCAAGCAGGATTGTCTTGCGGCGGCTTTCGGCCTGCTGAACGATCACGTCGACCGGCTCGGAGCCAAGTGCTGTGCGCAAGGCGGCACTTGCCTCGGCGGCTTCTGCCCCCTCGGGCAGCACCAGGTCGCAGGCGACGCCATCGCCCAGCCAGCGAACAGCGCTTGCGCCGACCGACCGTGAGGCCATATTCGCAAGCGAGGCCGACATCGCGCGGCGGACGGGGTGAGACACAAGCGTGGCAATGAGCGGCATCGAGACTTCCAAGCAGCTAGGCGAGGGCGGGCAGGCGGGCGAGGGCCGCGTGAAGAACGCGATCCTGATAGCCGGGCCGACCGCCAGCGGCAAGTCGGCGCTGGCGCTCGATCTCGCTGAGCGCAAGGGCGGTGTCATCGTCAACACCGATTCCATGCAGGGCTATTCGGTGCTCGATGTGCTGACGGCGCGGCCGAATGCCGCCGACCTCGCCCGCGCGCCGCACTATCTCTATGGCCACGTGCATCCCTCCACCGCCTATTCCACCGGAGCCTGGCTGCGCGACGTGATGAAGCTGGTCGATAACGGCACGCTTGCCCGACAGCCCGATGACGCCGGCTTTGAACGTCCGGTGATTTTCGTCGGCGGCACCGGGCTCTATTTTCGCGCACTTGCCGAGGGCATTTCGGAAATGCCCGACATTCCGCAGCAGGTACGCGACCGCTGGCGCTACGAGTTAAAGGAGCAAGGCGCAGCCAAGCTGCACCGCATCCTGATGCATGAGGATTCGGCGGTCGCCATGCAGCTGAAGCCGACCGACGGCCAGCGCATCGTGCGGGCGCTGGAGGTGCTCGACGCATCCGGCCGCTCCATCCTCGAATGGCAGGCAGCGCGCGGCCGCCCGCTGATCGACCGCGACAGCGCTCAGTTCTTCGTTATCGAGCCGGACCGCGCCGCCCTTGTCGAGCGGATCGAAACAAGGTTCGACCGCATGCTCGATCTCGGCGCGCTCGATGAGGTCAAACGGCTTGCGGCGCTTGGCCTCGATCCCGAGCTGCCGGCGATGAAGGCGATCGGCGTTCGCGAACTTTCGGCCGCCATGGCCGGTGACATCAGCTTTCCTCAGGCCATCGAGCGCTGCAAGGCAGCGACGCGGCAATATGCCAAACGGCAAACGACGTGGTTTCGCCATCAGCTGGGACCGGAATGGCTGAGATTGCAGCCCGGCGGCCGCCTGCAAACCACGATTTGATTTTCGTGCTGCCAATACAATTAAAGAAACAGAAGTAGGAATGAACATTCCCGCTCCGGTTGTCTGGATTAACCGTCCGTAAGGCGCCGGCATGCCATAGATCCGGCGGGTACTTTTGCAACGGGAAGCAGATGCGTTTCCACAAGGCGGAATCCGCATTTTTCGTCTTTATTTTCGTGATCCTGGCCGCAGGCCTGGTGACGCTTTATGCCTATGATCAATTGCAGTTCATCGCGGTCGGTCACGATACGACTTCCCGGGTCGAGAGGATCGCCTATCTCAACACGCTGCTGTTTGTCACCGGGGTGCTGCTGGCGACAGCGCTGTTCTTCGGCGTGTTGTTCATCTACCCGCTGATCCGTAGGCAGGCCACGGAAGAGGGCAAGCTGCGCGCCATGACGGTTTCGCTCAGCGCCCGCTCGGAAACGCTGCAGCATGCGGCATTGACCGACGGCCTTACCGGCATGCAGAACCGGCGCTACTTCGATGATGCGCTGAAGGAATATCTCGAGGAATTCCGCCGCATCGAAAAGCCCGTCGGGCTGATGATCCTCGACCTCGATCATTTCAAGCAGGTCAACGACACGCATGGCCACGATGTCGGCGACGAGGTGCTTAGGGCAGTCGCCAATTGCCTCAAAGGCATGACGCGCTACCACGATGTGGTGGCGCGGCTTGGGGGCGAGGAGTTCGCCGTCGTCACGCCCAACATGGATGCGGAGTTGTTGGGGAAGTTCGCCGAACGCATCCGCAAAGCGATTGCCAACATGTCGGTGCTGTCGGGCAATGTCCGCCTCAAGATCACCACCAGCGTCGGACTCGCCGTCTGGGATCGGAAAGAAACCGCCGAGGAATTCTACCGCCGCGCCGACCGCCAGCTCTACGAGGCGAAGAGGCAAGGCCGCAACCGCGTCTGCGCCTAAAATCCCGGCACTAAATTCGTGAGGCTGGGCCGTTTGATGCCGCCTTCTGCGCTTCCGGCCTTCGCCGGCCGAAGCACTCATGAGGTGGTGGCGGCAGCTATGGCTACGGCCGGCGTAGGCCGGTGCTCACGGACTCAATGTCCGCTCCGCTCCGGTTCTCGAAGTCGACACCAACCGACTCAGCCTGACGAATTTTCTGCCGGGATTTACCCAACTGGCTGACGAAGCTGATCTCGAAGTTGACGCGGCTTGCCGGTGGCCAGAAGGGTGTGCAGGCTAATCGTTCTGCGGGCGCATGCCGAAGGTTGTGGGCTTGAGGCCATAGCGCAGGTCGAAATCGTCGTCCGGCTGGACGCGCTGGGCGGTCGCCGGCTTTCGGTAATCGGGATCCCCGGCCTGGCGGCCGGAATCCACTGCTTCGGCGAAGGCCATCTGCTGCTGCGGTTTCGGCACGTTGCGCAGCCGCTCGACGATGGCGGCGAGATCGACGTCGTTGCCGTCCTGCGAGAACTCGTCCTGCTCTCGCTTGGCGGTGCCGGGGATCAGGTTCTCCGCCAGTTTTTCGAACTTCAGCCGCATGGTCGTCGCCACGCCTTCACCGAAGGCGATGGCTTCGCGCTGGCCCATGGAGGACAGGAAGGCCAGCGTCGAGGCGGAGGAATCGGCGATCGCCGAGCGGATGATCGCCTGGTCCTGCTCGTTGGCAAGCCGCATGGCGAAGAAGGTCGAGCATTGCGACAGGATGGTCGGATCGAGTTCACCCGGGCGCTGGGTGACGACGCCGAGATAGCAGCCATATTTGCGGCCTTCCTTGGCGATGCGCGACAGTGCATGCCTTGTCGGGGCGAAGCCAAGGCGCGGATCGGCCGGCATATAGCGGTGTGCTTCCTCGCACAGCAGCAACAGCTTCAGCCGGCCCTCGCTCCACAGCGCAAGGTCGAAGGCCAGGCGCGCCAGCACCGAACAGACGGAGTTGACCACTTCGGACGGCATGCCGGCCATCTCGAAACAGGTCACCGGGCGGCCATGATGCGGCACACGGAAAATATTGCCGATCGTCTCGTGGATCGTGTCCTCGATCAGCCGCGAATTGAACATGAAGCGATAGCGCGGGTCGGACGCGGCGGACTCGATGCGCGTCTTCAGCGATTTCAGCGTCGGGCGGTCGTTCTTGCTTTCCAAGAGGCCCATGCGCTCGTCGATCTGCTTGATGAGATCGACCATGCGGTAGGGCACCGGCGTGTCGGCGGTCAGCGCATCGCTGCCGCGGCGCACGTAAGAGCCTGAATTGGGATTGCGATAGAGGTTCTTGGCGGCGGGGATCAGGTCGCGCAGGACGTCGACTTCTTCCGGCACGACCTCTCGGCCGCGAAACAGCACTTCGGCGAATTCTTCGAGCCTGAACATCCAGAACGGCAGATCAAGCGTCTTGGAATCGACCCGGACGCAGAACTCAGGCAGGGATGCCGCGAATTCATTGTGCGGATCGAGAATGAGGATTCGCAGATCGGGCCGGGCGGCGATCGATTTGCGCAGCAGCAGCGAGATGGCGGTGGATTTGCCGACGCCGGTTGTGCCGACAACGGCAAAATGGCGCGCCAGCGTGTCGTCGATGGCGATGTTGGCGTCGATCGACTCATCCTGCGACAGCGTGCCGATGGTGATCGAATGACGCCCGGCGAGATCGTAGACCGCCTGCAGGTCACGGGTACGGATGCGGTGCGCTATGGCGCCGATATGCGGATAGGTGGTGATGCCGCGGTCGAACACCGGTTTGGCGCCGGGCTCCGCGCCGTCGCGCACTTCGCCGATTAGTTCGACGCTGACCTCGATGGGGTTTTGTCCCTCATTGCTCCAGGCGCGATCCGACTTGCCGATTTCGTAGACCAGACCAACGGTGCGCGATGTCCCGAGATTGATGGAGATCATCTTGCCGACGGTCCACAGGCCGGTGACCGCTCCTTCGATGTCGTCGGCATAGGCGCTGATGGTGGCGCGCGCACCGTCGCACTGCACGACGTTGCCGAGAATGCGCTTGTCGCTCTGCTCTGCGCGGCGGCGCTCCTGCGAGGTCGGTTCGCCGACGGAGGCTTCGCGCTCGACAAACATACGATCCGATCCCCATTCCCGTGGAGCCTCGATCCTACACAGACGGGGTTAAGGTGGCGTGATGCGGGATGGTGTAGCAGGGGTTAACCCGTCAGCGAAAATTCAACCGGCCGGCCTCTTCCCCCAATCCGAAGATTCGATATATGGGACGAATGACTGATATAGCGAATGACATGTCGGCCACGATAGGCAGACGAATCCACGCCGAAAGAGCCTTGCGGGACTGGTCGTTGGCCGACCTGGCGAACCGCTCCGGCGTCTCCAAAGCCATGCTCAGCACTATCGAGCGCGGCATGACCAGCCCGACGGCCGCGCTGATGGTGCGCATCGCCGCTGCTTTCGGCATGACGCTGTCGACGCTGATTGCACGCGCCGAGCAGCAAGGTGGCGGCCTGCTGCGCGAGAGTGAGCAGCCGGTTTGGCGCGACCCCGGTACGGGCTATGTCCGTCGGCATCTGTCGCCGGTTTCCGACACGCCGCTCGAATTGATCCGGGTGCAACTGCCGGCGGGCGCCAGTGTGAGTTTCCCGGCGGCGTCCTATGCCTTCATCAAGCAGCAGATGTGGCTGATCTCCGGGCGACTCGAATTCACCGAGGGTGATATGGTGCATAGTCTCGAGCCCGGCGACTGCCTGGCGCTCGGCGCGCCGTCGGACTGCACGTTCCATGCCGTCGGGCAGCTGCCCGCCGACTATCTGGTCGCGCTGGTCAGGGGCTGAAATCGTGGCAAGACGTCCCAAGCGCTCCGACAATGGCGGACCGCCGCTCGATGATTACAAGGGCCCGCCATGGGGCAAGGGCGATCCCTACATCTTCCTGGCCTGGCAGGCAGCGCATGCCAAGGCGTGGAAGGCGCCAAGCCGTGACGTGATGCTGATGCGCATGGAAAAGGCCGAGCGGCTTGGCCTGACCTATGAGGAATACACGCTCGAAATCCTCGAACGCGGGCTGCATCTGCAGCCGAAAGACACCGATCGCATCGCCGCGATCAAGGCGAGACGAAAGCGGCGCCGCGTCGCGCGTCTGGATTAGCAAGGGAAAGTGCAGGTGAGTCCCATCGAAATCAGGTCGCTGACTGCGGAAACACGCGACAGGCTGGCCGACCTCCTGATCGAGACGGTCGCGGCCGGCGGCTCCGTCAGCTTCATGCATCCCTTATCCAGGCAATCGGCGGAGGCCTTCTGGGGCAACTCGTTGGTGGCAGCAGAGAGAGGTGAAAGAGCGGTGCTGGGTGCATGGAAGGGCGAGGTTCTGGTCGGCACCGTGACCGTGCTGCTCGACTTTCCTGATAATCAGCCGCACCGGGCCGAGATCGCCAAGCTGATGACCCGCGTCGAACACCGCGGCAAAGGCATAGCGAGCCGGCTGATGCGGGCGGCCGAAACGCTCGCCGTCGAGAAAGGCCGCACGCTTCTGGTGCTGGACACCGCAACCGAGGAGGGCGCTTCCGGCCTTTACGAAAAACTCGGCTTCACGCTCACTGGCGAAATACCGGACTTTGCCTTGAAACCGCATGGCGGGCTGACCGGCACGCTCATCTACTGGCAGCGCATCGGCGGCGCTACCTAACCCTTGTGATGAACCTCTTGCAGCGCGTAGACCGGCGTCGCGATGCCTTCCATGCGGGCCTTCAACTGCAACGCCAGGAACTGCGAATAGTGGCGCGACTGATGCAGATTGCCGCCATGGAACCACAGCGCCTCCTGCTGCGTCGGCTTCCACATGTTGCGGAGCTCGCCTTCCCAGGGGCCTGGGTCCTTGGTGGTGTTGGAGCCGAGGCCCCAGCATTTGCCGACCTTGTCTGCGACCTCTGGTGAGATCAAATCGGCCGCCCAGCCGTTCATCGAACCATAGCCGGTGGCGTAGACGATGAGATCGGCCGGCAGTTCCGATCCATCGCTGAGCAGGACCGAATGCTCCTTGATCTCCTTCACGTCGACACCGCTTTTCAGCTTGATCGACCCGTCGATGATCAGGTCGGATGCGCCGACATCGATGTAATAGCCCGAGCCGCGCCGCAGATATTTCATGAACAGGCCGGAGCCGTCATCGCCCCAGTCAAGCATGAAGCCGGCCTTCTCCAGGCCCTTGTAGAATTTGTCGTCGCGCTTCTTCATCTCGGCATAGGCCGGGATCTGGAATTCGTGCAGGATCTTGTAGGGCAGGGAGGCGAAGACGAGGTCGGCCTTGGCTGTGGTCATACCGCTCGCGACCGCCTTTTCCGAATAGAGCGAGCCCAGGCCGATCTCCATCAGCGTGTCCGACTTGACGATGTGCGTGGTCGAGCGCTGCACCATGGTGACGTCGGCGCCGGCCTCCCAAAGGGCTGCTGCAATGTCGTGGGCGGAGTTGTTCGAGCCGATGACGACAGCTTGTCTGCCGACATAGGCATCGGGTCCCGGATGCTTCGAGGAGTGATGCTGGTCGCCCTTGAATGTGTCCATGCCCTTGAAGTTCGGCATGTTGGCCTTGCCGGATTGCCCCGTGGCCAGCACCAATTGTTTCGGCTTCAGCGTGATGTCCTTGCCGTCGCGGCGCACGACAACGGTCCATTCCTTTTTCTTGTCGTCATAAACGGCGCTCTTGGCCTCGGTCGATGACCAGTAATTCAGCTCCATCACCTTGGCGTACATTTCCAGCCAGTCGCCGATCTTGTCCTTGGGCGCGAAGACCGGCCAGTTCTTGGGGAAGTCGATATAGGGCAGATGGTCGTACCAGACCGGGTCGTGCAGGCACAGCGACTTGTAGCGCTTGCGCCAGCTGTCGCCGGCCCGTTCGTTCTTCTCGACGATGATGGTCGGCACGCCGAGCTGCCGCAGCCGCGCGCCGAGCGCGATGCCGCCCTGGCCGCCGCCAATGATGAGCGTATAGGGCTGCGTCTTGAAGCCGAGTTCGGCGGCCTCCTTCTCGCGCTCCTCCTTCCAGGTCGGGCGGTTCTTGCCATGGCCGTGCTTGGCGCCGAGCGGGCGGTCGAAGCCGGCCGGCTCCTCATGGCCCTTGAGCTCGACCATGGTGGTGAGCAGCGTCCAGATCTTGCCGTCCTTCAGCCGGATGTGGCCGAAGCCGCGCGCCACGGACGTTTCGAAACTGATCCAGCCGTCGAGCATGCCATCGTTTTCAGTGGCGTCCTCGCCCTTGGCGATCGCCCAGTTCGATGGGTTGGTTTTCGCCACCTGGCTCACCAGCATGTCGCGCACCTGGTCGCGGCCTTCCATGGTCTTGATGTTCCAGGTGAAGCTGACGAGATCGCGCCAAAAACAATCCTCCTGAAAGCAGGCGACCGCATTGTCGATGTCGCCGGCGGCGAGTGCCGCGCCGAAGCGATCGAGCAGGTCGGAAAGCTTCTTGTTGGGGGCCTTGTCGAGCATTGAATTTCCTCCGCGATTTTTCCTGGCCGCCTTTAGCGAGCGGAACCCTGCCGAAGCTTGACGTCCGGCCTGGCGCAGTATCGCGACAAATTATGCGCCGCGTCACGTCGTCCAATAGTTTGCCGCGTATTCAGGGGCTTATCGGGAAATCGGGACGCCGAAGACCGTTGCGAACCAGCGGCGGACCGCTTCTTCGGCAGGGCTCAGATGCGCGCCCGAGGGTGCGGTTAGATAGTGGCCGGCACCGCTCGACAGCGTAAAGCCGGACAGGGTGACGAGAGATCCTTCGCGCAGTGCCGCGTCGGCCAACGGTCGCGATCCCAGCACCATGCCGGCGCCGTGCTTCGCCGCCTCCAGTGCGGTAACGAAACTGTCGAATTTGTGCGTGGGCCCGAGCGCCGGCTTCATCCGGGCGACGGCGAACCACTCGCCCCACATTTCCCGCGCGCCGACCACTGTAAGTCTCGGCAATCCTGTCCAATCCTTGGCCTTTGCGATATTTGGCGACGCCATCGGCGTCAAGGTTTCGCGGGTGAGGCGGTCGGCCTGCCGTCCGGCAAAGGAGCCGGAGCCAATGCCGAATCGGATGTCGAGACCCACAAAGCGCTCGCCGTAATCGGCCGGTGTGTGGATGGTCTCGATCTGCAGCTGGACGAAGGGCAGGTCCTTGGCCATTTGCGGCAGCTTTGGCGCGATCATCAGCACGGCAAACGAGATCGGCGAGCGTATCGTCACGCTCTGGACGGTCTTGGGTTCAAACAGCTCGCGCGTGCTGTTGGCGACCACGGCGAAGGCCGATTGCAGATGCGGCAGGTAGGCGGCACCCTCCGGCGTCAATTCGACGCCGCGCGCCAGGCGGATGAACAGCGGCTGCTTCAACCGCTCTTCGAGAGAACGGATGTGCTGGCTGACCGCAGCCTGGGTCAGGCCAAGCTCGGCCGCGGCGGCGGTGAAATTCGACAGCCGAGCGGCGGCCTCGAAACTGCGCAGCCAGTCGAGCGGGGGCAAGGGCAGGGTTGTCACAGGCATAAACTGTTTATGGCCTTTGGCTGCAAAATGATAATTTGAGTTATGCCTTCGACATCATCACGATGCAACCGGAAACCCTGCGGAGTTGGCTGCGGGGCGCAGCGGACAGGAACGGATCCCCATGCTTACCCAGGCGCTGATCGGCGACGAAGGAAGGACGATCGACCTCGGGTGGAAGGATGGCGCGCGCACTCGCTTTCACGCAGTGTGGTTGCGCGACAATGCGCTCGACGACAAGACGCGCAGCGCCGGCAACGGCCAGCGGCTGATCACCATTCTCGACATTCCCGTGCAGACATGGATCGGCGCAGCCGCGATCAAGGGCGATGCGCTTGAAGTCAGTTTCGAACCGGAGGGAAAGACGGTGCGCTTTCCTGCGGCATGGCTGAGCGCCAATGCCTATGACCGCGATGCCGCCCGACAGCCCGGCTGGACAGGCGAGGGCACCGTGCGATGGACCAGGGCCTCTATGCAGAATTCGGTGCCGCGCGCCGGCTATCTCGCTGCCAGCCGCGACCGCGCCGTCTTGCGGCAATGGCTGTCGGCGGTGAAGACCTACGGCTTCGCGGTGATGGACGATTTGCCGCCCGAATCCGGGGCGCTGTGCAAAGTGTCCGATCTGTTCGGCTATATTAGGGAGACCAATTACGGCCGATTGTTCGAGGTGCGCGCCGAGGTCAATCCAACCAATCTGGCCTACACCAATCTTGGCCTGCAGGCGCATACCGACAATCCCTATCGCGATCCGGTGCCGACCTTGCAGATCCTGTCCTGCATCGAAAACACGGTGGAGGGCGGCGAATCCAGCGTCGTCGATGGTTTTGCCGTGGCGGCCGCGCTGCAGGCCGAAAACCCCGAAGGCTTCCGGCTGTTGAGTTCATACCCGGCGCGTTTCGAATATGCGGGGTCGTCGGGCGTGCGATTGCAGGCCAAACGGCCGATGATCGAACTCGGGCCGGATGGCGAACTCATCGCCATCCGCTTCAACAACCGCTCGCTGGCGCCGACGGTCGATGTGCCGTTCGCGGAGATGGAGGCCTACTACGCCGCCTATCGCCGGTTTGCCGAACTGATCGAGGATCCGTCCTTCGAAGTGACCTTCAAGCTCGAGGCAGGCCAGGCCTTCATCGTCGACAACACCCGCGTCATGCATGCCCGCAAGCAATTCTCCGGCGCCGGCAAGCGCTGGCTGCAGGGCTGCTACGCCGACAAGGATGGCCTTTTGTCGACGCTGTCGGCGATCGAACACGAGTTCAAGGAAGCCGCGGAATGAGCAGCCAGGATTTGAACGCGGACACCATCATCGAATTCATCGCCGATATTTTCGAACGCCGAAGGGCGGAATCCTATCTCGGCGAACCCGTCACCATGTCGGAGCACATGTTGCAGGGCGCCTGGTTCGCCGAAAAGGACGGCGCGCCTGATGTGCTGGTGGCGGCAGCACTGCTGCACGATATCGGCCACTACACCAGCGAGTTCGGCACCTATTCGCCCGACGATATCGAGGACAAGCATCATGACGAAGCCGGCGGCGAGGTGCTGGCGCCGTTCTTTCCACCGGTGATCGTCGAATGCGTCAGGCTGCATGTCGCGGCCAAGCGCTACCTCTGCGCTACCGACCCGACCTATTTCGGCAGGCTGTCGCAGGCCTCGGTCCACACGCTGTCGCTGCAAGGCGGGCCGATGAACGCCGAAGAGGTGGCCGAGTTCCGAAAGAACCCGTTCCACGAGGAAGCGGTTCGGGTCCGCATCTGGGACGAGGCCGGCAAGATCGCCAACATGAAGACCCGGGCATTTCGCGACTACATGCCGCTGCTGCAACGGGTTGTCCGCGACTTCGCCAATCGCGCCTGATCATAATCCGGGGAAGGAACGGCATGTGCTACCGCTTCACGGCGAGCATGCGCTAACCGTATGCCGGAGACCTGCCGCAAGCGTCTGCGTGCCGCAGGCGCTCGCGCCTCGCTGCCGATCCCTACCGGTGACGAGCCTTGTCACCGCGGATTTTATTGCGACATCCGTCGGCGCGGCCAAGATCAGTAGGTCAGACTTCGGTGTATATTTGACTCAGACGAAGGTCTGAGAATCGAGCTGAAAGCACGAAAGGAGAGTTTCCTCAGCGTTTGTAAGCCGCAATTTTGGGCTGTTCATTCTTGAATACCGTGACACATCATGATGTGATGGTGGCATGAATGGAGAAAGGCAGCCCCTGTTTTCATCCGTGCGGCGCTGGGCGTACTTTAGCTTGCGCGTATTCGCGGCGGTTGCGGTGACGATGCCGGTGCTTGGTCTGCGGTTGAGCCATGTCGACGGCTACAAGATCGAATTCGCCGCTGCCAGCGCCAAGAGCGGAAACAATGGCAATGGTAACGGTGGTGGCAACGGTAGTGGTAACGGTAATGGCTCAGGCGGCAACGCCGGGAATGGCAACGCCAACGGAAAGGGAAAAAATGGTGCCGGCGACAACGCCCCCGGTAGCCAAGCTCCCAGTAGCCAAGTCAATGCCGCTGGCGACACGGTGACGGTACAGGGCGCCAAAATCCAGGTCGTGCATCGCGATGGATTCAGCGAAAGCATCGAGGCCGGCCGCTTCACTATGAAGGATCCGCTTGGAAGGACAATTGTCGAACGCGCCGTAAGGGCCTCCGACATTGCTCGTCTGAAAGGGCTGTAACTGTTGGTTCGCCAACCAGCATCCGACCTTCAGACAAGCCCCGATCTCCCTATACAAGCCCCGTTTTGGGCGCGTGCATAAGAATGGCTGCTTCGGTGCGGTTTCGCACCTTTAGCTTTTGAAATATCCGAGTCATGTGGTGTTTTACCGTTTTCTCCTGCAGGTTGAGACGTTTGGCGACTTCTTTGTTGCTCAGTCCTTCGCCTACCAAGGAGATTATCCCAAGCTCGCGTCCCGAGAGATTGGCAACGAGATCGGTTGTGCGCTTTTCCGGCCGGATCAGTTCATTCAAAAGCTGCGCTGACAGGGTCGGCGAAACATATTTTTTTCCTGCGGCTATATAAGTCAGCACCTCGGCCAGCGATGCCGCCCCAATCCCTTTCAGCACATATCCGCGTACGCCCAGCCTGAGCGCCGTTGCCAAATCGGCGTTCGCCTCCGAGACGGTGAGCATGACGATCTTGCAGTCAGGCTGAGTTGCAAGAATATTTTCCGCTGCCGCTAGGCCCCCTCCCGGCAAACTGATGTCGAGCAGCAATATGTCGGGATTTGCCAAGGCCGCAAGCTGTTCGGCATCCGCCGCGGTTTCGCCCGCACCAACGACTTCGAAGCCGCCGATTTCGGCGAGGCTGCGAGCCACACCCTCGCGAAACAGCGGATGATCATCAACAATGGCAATCCTTATGGGAGCGGTCATTTCTGGTCCTCGATGTTGAGCGTTATGGTCAGCCGGGTCCCCCTGGGGCTCGAAAAGGTCTCGAAGTGACCTCCGATACTTTCGATACGTTCCCTCATACCGGCGAGTCCAAGTCCTTCACACGATCCCGACTGGAATCCAGGGCCGTGATCAAGCACTTGAATGAGGAGCTTGCCCTGCGTCACTCTCGCCTTGACAGCCTGCCCCTTGCCCAGACCGTGTCGCCAGGCATTGTTCAGCCCCTCCTGCGCGAAGCGAAAGATGCTTATTTTCTCGGACGTCCCCAGGTCGGGCAGGCGAGATGGCAGTGAAAGCGATACGGAAGAGGCTGTACGGCGTTCATGTTCGGCAACCGCAAGCCGCAATATCTCCGCGACTGTCGAAGCTTCGATCTGTGGCAGCACGAGGCCGGTGCAGATGGCGCGGATCTCCCGCATCGCCTCATCCAGCGTATGATGGATATCGGCGATCTCGGTCTTGCGGTGGCTTGGGGATGCGGCGGGATCGAGCAGCAGAGGGCTGTCCATGCGCAGCGCAGCCAGTGCGACGAGCTGAGCTGGACCGTCATGCAAATCAGACCCGATGCGACGCAAGTAACGTTCGTTGATTGCCGTTGCGCGGCGCGACGCCTGCTGGACGCGCTCCCGCAAAGCGGAATTCTGCTCCAAAAGCAACTGAAGCTCCGCCACTTGTGTCTCAAGCGCTGAACGCTGCGTTTCGATAGTGCTGCTGCCGCGAAGCACGATTCCCGAGAGCATCGCCAAGGCGACCGCGGTCGCGCCAGCCACGAGCAGCCAGCTCGACCATAGTGCCGAGTTTAAAGTGCCCTGAAGATCGTCGGCTATCTCGTAGAACTCGGAAACGGCCACAACATCGCCCGACCACGGCTCTCGAACCGGATTGTAGATCTCGAGCAGCGAGGCGGTGGGGCTCTTCCGTTCCTTCCTTTCATTTTCGTCCAGATCATTGAATTGCGCCACCACGTTTCCGCCGAACGCATGCAGCAAGTTCGCATTTGGCTCGAAGGTCTGGCCAATAAGAGCCGCGTCTTTGGCGTACAGCACCTTGCCATCACGCCGCCAAAGCACGAACGACGCCAGTTTTTTTCCGAGAGCACCCTGGTCCAGGGTTTCATCGAGTGCCCGTTTAACGGTGTCGCTGAGCTGCTGGCTTTTGCGCATATCCGGCAGGATTGGCGCGATGACACTGTCGACGTAAAGCGCGGTCGTGCTTGCAGAGTTGCGGATCACTCCATCTCGTATTTGCGAGGTGACCCATAGGCCGACGACCAGCATCAGCGACAGCAGCCCAATGCTTCCGACTATGATGAACTGCCAAGCCAACGATAGCCTGTTCCAGTTTTGATAGAGACTATCAATGTAGCGCACGTCTCAACCGACCCCGCGAGCTTTGGCCGTGCCAAAATCCTAAGCCATCCTACAACTAGAACGGTCGATGGTGCGAGCAAGCGCTAGGTTGAATTGCCGGGGAAACCGCAATTTCAGGGCATGATCCCACCGCCACCCGCGGGGAACGGCGGTGGGATCAGCGTTACTGTATGATCTTGACGATCTTCCGCGTGCCGGGGTCGACCAGCACGGTTCGCCCGTCGACCACAACGTAGCGATACTTGACGCTCGGCACTTCATGCAGTTCCACCGTGTCGGGAATGGCGGTCCCCACGTTCAATTCGACACCTGGAATCTTCAGCGACGCAAGGGGCTGCTTTTTCACGTATTCGCGCACAACCGTTTCCTGCTCCGGCGCGATGATGACGTCTTGAGCAGCAACTACGCCCGCGCTCGCGAGCAGCAAGAATCCGGCAATTGCGGTCGACTGGTACATGGTCGTCATGATTCTCTCCTTCATGCGAGCAACGCTCATGCTTCTTGCGCGAGCTCGATTCCGATACGGTGGTGTTGGTGAGGTTGATGCACACCGCAAGCCGAACGGGCTTTTCGCGGCTGCGTTCCCGTGTGGGGCTTCGGTCCGGGCGTCATCGGGCCAATGGACGATAGGGGGAGGGACCAAAGTCTGGTGCCAGGCTGTAGAGGTCCTAGAGCCTCCTCAGGGCGGAACACAGGGTTCTCGGCATCGTTGAGATCAGCACTTGTGGGAGGCGTTAATGGACAACAGCGTCCATCAGGCACGATGGTTGCTCTTGCCTGTTTTCGGGGTAGCCATCCTGGTCATGACGACGGGAGTACTTCTAAGCTTGTGAGGCTGGTGTCATCGCTATGGGATCACAAGCTCAGCAGATGTTACGTTGCATTAATTGTTTGATGCAATTTGTAGGTGATTGTTGCAAAATTACTGCCTACGTTCATTGGTCTTCTTAGAAGCCCGATTTTATTCACAAAATGTGGAACAAAGTATTTTTGGCAGAGTTGGCTAGGCTGAGGGACCGACTCTTTAAGGAGAAAGCAGATGAAACATGTGTTGATCACGAGCATGATTGCGCTTGGCGTCGGGTGCGGCGCCGCGATCGCCCAGACCCAGGCCGTGCAGCCGAGCGGCGGCGACAACTGTGCCGCCGGCGCGGCCGATTGCCAGAACGACGGCAAGGCCGGCGAACAGGCGCAAGGCAAGATGAAGTCACAGACCGATCAGAATGCACAGGGCCAGGCTGGCGCCACGACCGATCAGCAGGCTCAGGGCAAAGCCAAGCTCAAGACGGGTGAACAGGCACAGGGCAAGGCCGGGACCAGTACCGAGCAGAATGCTCAGGGTCAGGCCGGCGCCACGACCGATCAGCAGGCTCAGGGCAAGGCCAAGCTCAAGACGGATGAACAGGCCCAGGGCAAGGCCGGGACCAGCACCGAGCAGAATGCTCAGGGCCAGACCGGCACCAGCACCGAGAAGCAGGCTCAGGGCAAGGCCAAGCTCAAGACGGATGAACAGGCCCAAGGCAAGGCCGGGACCAGCACCGAGCAGAACGCTCAGGGCCAGACCGGCACCAGCACCGAGAAGCAGGCTCAGGGGAAAGCCGGGACCAGCACCGAGCAGAACGCTCAGGGCCAGACCGGCACCAGCACGGACCAGCAGGCCCAGGGCAAGGCCGGGACCACCACCGAGCAGAACGCTCAGGGCAACACAAACGTCCAGACCGACCAGGGCAATACGGCCTCGATCAACAACGTGACCGTCGAGCAGAAGACGCAGGTCACGCAGATCATCCACGAGACCAGGGTTGAGCCGGTGAAGAACGTCGACTTCGACATTTCGGTCGGCATCGAGGTGCCGCGGCACAAAGTGCGCCTGCACCGTCTGCCGGCGCGCATTGTCAAGATCGTCCCGGCCTACGAATCCTATGAGTACTTCGTGCTGGCCGACGGGCGCATCGTCATCGTCGACCCGGATACGTACAAGATCGTGCTGATCCTGACGTGACACGGCAGTGACTCTTGTTCCCGGCGCGGTGCGATTGAGGGGTATCGTATGCGCCGCGGTGGCCCGCCGACCAGAGGCGGCGGGCCACTTGCTTTGTCTTTCGCATCGCGCGTTTTTCCCGTTGACACCTTGCCTTTCACCCTCGTAGTGTCCGCCACGATGAAAAAGGCACTCATTCTCGTAGGAAAGCGCGTGGGCAAGGCGGTGTAACCGCCGGGCGAAAACCTCCCATGCGCAACACACAGGCTCCCATCGGGGGCCTTTTTTATTGCCCGAAACACGACTAAACGACCAGCAATCGCCTCATGGCTAGAAGTACGGGACCAGACCGATGAGCAACGGACAGAACGAACGGCGCGAAATGCCAAACAGGGAAATGACTGGCGCCGAAATGGTGGTGCAGGCGCTGAAGGACAATGGCGTCAAGCATGTCTTCGGCTATCCCGGCGGCGCGGTGCTTCCGATCTATGACGAAATCTTCCAGCAGGACGAGGTCGAGCATATCCTCGTCCGCCACGAGCAAGGCGCAGGGCATGCGGCCGAAGGCTATGCCCGCTCGACCGGCAAGGCCGGCGTCATGCTGGTGACCTCCGGTCCGGGCGCCACCAATGCGGTGACGCCGCTGCAGGATGCGCTGATGGATTCGATCCCGCTGGTCTGCCTGACCGGGCAGGTGCCGACTTCGCTGATCGGCTCCGACGCGTTCCAGGAGTGCGACACGGTCGGCATCACGCGCCCCTGCACCAAGCACAACTGGCTGGTGAAGGACGTCAACGAATTGGCCGCCACCATCCATGAGGCCTTCCATGTCGCGACGACCGGCCGCCCCGGCCCGGTGGTGGTCGACATTCCGAAGGATGTGCAGTTCGCCAAAGGCATCTATGTGCCGCCGCAGGCGGCGCCGCGCACCAGCTACCAGCCCAAGGTCCAGGGCGACCTGGAAAAGATCAAGGCCGCCGTCGAACTGATGGCCAGCGCCAAGAAGCCGATCATCTATTCGGGCGGCGGCGTCATCAACTCCGGTCCGGAGGCCAGCCATCTTCTGCGCGAACTGGTCGACCTCACCGGCTTCCCGATCACCTCGACGCTGATGGGCCTCGGCGCGTATCCTGCATCGGGCAAGAACTGGATGGGCATGCTGGGCATGCACGGCACTTATGAAGCCAATATGGCCATGCATGATTGCGACGTGATGGTCTGCATCGGCGCGCGCTTCGACGACCGCATCACCGGACGGCTGACCGCCTTCTCGCCCAACTCGAAGAAGATCCACATCGACATCGATCCATCGTCGATCAACAAGAACGTGCACACGGAAGTGCCCATCATCGGCGATGTCGGCCGGGTGCTGGAGGACATGGTGCGGCTGTGGCGGGCGAGCGCCAAGGCCGACAAGAAGGCGCTCCATCCCTGGTGGGAGCAGATCGCCAAATGGCGCGCGCGTGACTCGCTCGCGTTCAAGATGAACCACGATGTGATCATGCCGCAATATGCCATCCAGCGGCTCTACGAACTGACCAAGGACATGGACACCTACATCACCACCGAGGTCGGCCAGCACCAGATGTGGGCGGCGCAGCACTATCATTTCGAGAAGCCGAACCGCTGGATGACGTCGGGCGGGTTGGGCACGATGGGCTACGGCCTGCCGGCGGCGCTCGGCGTGCAGATCGCGCACCCGGATGCGCTTGTCATCGACATCGCAGGCGATGCCTCGGTGCAGATGACGATGCAGGAGATGAGCGCGGCGGTGCAGCACAATGCGCCGATCAAGATCTTCATCCTCAACAACCAGTATATGGGCATGGTGCGCCAGTGGCAGCAGCTGCTGCACGGCAACCGTCTGTCGCATTCCTACACCGAAGCGATGCCCGACTTCGTCAAGCTGGCCGACGCATATGGCGGCCATGGCATTCGCTGCGAGAAGCCGGACGAGCTGGACGATGCGATCAAGGAGATGATCGCGGTGAAGAAGCCGGTGCTGTTCGATTGCCGGGTGGCGACGCTCGCCAACTGCTTCCCGATGATCCCGTCGGGCAAGGCGCATAATGAAATGCTCCTGCCCGACGAGGCGACCGACGAAGCCGTGGCCAACGCCATCGACGCCAAGGGCAGGGAACTGGTCTAGGTCCAAGCCGGGGCAGGGCTGTCGCGAGAAGCCGTGCGCAAACAGAGAATTAGCTCAAAGTCTGAAATCGAGATTCATGTCATGAACGCACAGCTTCAACCGACCGGCTCCGCCTATTTCATCGCCAAGGAAACGGAAAAGCCGGAGAACCACACGCTCTCCGTGCTGGTCGACAATGAGCCCGGTGTGCTTGCCCGGGTCATCGGCCTCTTTTCCGGCCGCGGTTATAACATCGAGAGCCTCACCGTCTCCGAGACCGAACACGAGAAGCACCTGTCGCGCATCACCATCGTGACGCGCGGCACGCCGCATGTGCTGGAGCAGATCAAGCACCAGCTCGAACGCATCGTACCGGTGCATCGCGTCGTCGATCTCACCGTGCGCTCGCACGAGTTCGGCCAGGAGCGGCCGCTGGAACGCGAGTTGGCGCTGGTCAAGGTCGCCGGCACCGGCGAAGCCCGCGTCGAGGCGCTGCGTCTGGCGGACGCTTTTCGCGCTTCGGTCATCGACGCCAACACCGAGCACTTCATCTTCGAGATTACCGGCAAGGGTTCGAAGCTCGACCAGTTCATCGCCATCATGAAGCCGCTCGGCCTGGTCGAGATCTGCCGCACCGGCGTGGCGGCGATGAACCGCGGCCCGCAAGGGATGTAGTCTCAGTCCAACTATTTTACCGGCTTGGGATCGACCTTGCCGCTCGCCAGATTCTTACTCTCCCTTTTGATCGGGCGCGATACCGGACAGACGTCCTGGACGAAGCCGTTCAGCGTGTTAACCAGATTGTTCTGGACCAGCGAGTAGCGGATGAATTGTCCCTGCCGCTCCCTGGCGATGAGGCCGGCCGTCTCCAGGATGCTCAGATGCTGCGAGATCGACGGCTTCGACATGTCGAAGCGCGCCGCGATCTCGCCCGCGGTCAGCGAGGAGTGGGCGAGATAGGCGAGGATCTTGCGCCTCGGCTGCGATGAGAGCGCCTCGAACACGCGCTGTATGGCGCTGCTTGCCCCGATAGCCGTGTCGCCATCCGCTGCATTGTCTTCGATCACCGCCTGCCTCTGTCGTTTCGCTTCCGGTATTTAGTCTATTGCCTAAATACCTAAATCGGAATAGTATAGTTAGCTTATTGCCTAAATAAGCGCCGGCGCGCCGGAAGGCAAGGCTCTTTGGTACGGAAATGTTTCCTGCAGAGGAGGGGTACCGATGAAGACCATATCCACAGGCAGAATGATCTCGCAGCCCTTGAGCGATGCCGAAGATGGCGAGGTCGTCTGGATGCCGGCCAAGTCGATCTGGGTCGGTGCGATGACGCTGATTGCGTTGGTGTTCGGGCCGCTGACCTTCAGCTGGAGCGCTTTCGCCCTGTTCGTAGCGACGACGGCGGTGACGATCTGCGCCGGACACTCGGTCGGCATGCATCGCCTGCTCATCCATCGCTCGTTCAAGGTTCACATCTGGCTCGAACACGCGCTGGTCTATCTCGGCACGCTCGTCGGCATGGCCGGTCCGTTCGGCATGATCTATGCGCATGACATACGAGACTGGGCGCAGCGCCAGACGGCTTGTCACGACCTGCACGCCCACCGCCGGCCTTTCTTCACCGACGCTTTCTGGCAAATGCATTGCGCCGTAGCGTTGCGCAATCCGCCTGACTCCGTCATCGAGCCGTCGACCAGAAACGACCGCTTCTACAAATTCGTCGAGCGGACCTGGATGCTGCAGCAACTGCCGTGGGCGATCCTTTTCTTGCTCCTCGGCGGGTGGAGCTGGGTGCCCTCGGCCTCGCGCATGGCGTGAAGCTTCCCGGGAACACGCCGAGGCGCAAAGGCCTGCGGCGTGTGGCTGGCCGTCAGGAGGCGGCCGCCGCTCCCAGCCTGTTGTCGGCGCGGGCCTACGGCAGGTAGACTGTGCCGGCCTGGCTGGCTCGGGATAGACGGATCACGGCGGAGCGCTTTGGACCAATGGAATGAGGTTGCGTCCAGCGCCCTGTCGACTTAAGTCAGCATTGCTGACCTTTGTGAGCCATCATGACCCTCGACGCTTTCCTTCCCCTTTTGGTCTACGCCTTCGTGACCTCGATCACGCCGGGGCCGAACAACCTCATGCTCTTGGCGTCGGGCGTGAATTTCGGCCTCGTCAGAACCATTCCGCATATGCTGGGCATCAGCATGGGTTTCCTGGTGCTGTTGCTTGCCGTCGGCTTCGGCCTAGGCGCAGTGCTGACGGCGTTTCCGGCCTTGCACGCCGGATTGAAGATCGCCGGCGGCGCCTACCTGCTCTATCTCGCCTGGAAGATAGCCATGTCGCGCTCGCTGTCCAGCAAGGGTGAGACGGAGGCACGGCCGATGCGGTTCATCGAGGCAGCCGCATTCCAGTGGGTCAATGCGAAAGCCTGGGTGATGGCGATCACCGCCATGGCCGTCTACTCCAATCCGGGCCACGCGTTCCTGTCAGTGGCGCTGATCGCGATCGCCTTCACCGTCGTCAACCTGCCGAGCGTCTCGGTGTGGGCCGGCTTCGGCACAGTGCTACGCGGATTCCTGTCGGATCCGGTGCGGCTGAAATGGTTCAACATCGCCATGGGCGTGCTCTTGGCGGCGACGCTCTGGCCGATGCTGAAATAGACGCATCCGGCCTGAAATCTCAACTGCATCCTGGCTGGTTTTCCGACTGCTGAGCCGGCTGCATAGTCATTGTGCAGTGCACATTAAATCTTCGTAATGCCGTGTTTTGGCCCTTTTCCGACAAATGTGCGTCCTATCTACTTCGGCGAGATCGCGGCAAGGCGCCGTGATTGCGTAGAATGAGACCACCGGGTTCGGCGTGTCGGATCATAGGGCTTTTAGTCGATGCGCGGTAAAGTCGTTCTGACGGTGGTGGTGGTAGCGGGCTGTGTCGCCGCGGCGTGGGTCTATTTTTCGCCGGCGGCGATGAGCAGTCTGCAGCAGATGCTGCCGGGCGCCAGGCAGACGGCAGCAGCGGACAAGCCGGCTGGATCGGACAAGGCTTCGGCCGACAAGGCTGGGGGCAAATCCGGCGCCGGCGGCAATGCCGCCCGTTCGGCCTCGATCGTCTCGGCCACCGCGACAATGGCGGATTTTCCGATCCGCCGTTACGCCATCGGCTTCGTGTCTTCGCCGGCCGTGGTCAACATCAACGCCCGCGTGTCCAGCCAGATCGTATCGATCGACGTCAAGGACGGCCAGATGGTGAAGGCCGGCGACCTGCTGTTCTCGCTCGACGACAGGGCGCTCAAGGCGCAGCTTGCCAAGGATCAGGCGACGCTCGCCAAGGACCAGGCCCTGCTAACCAGTTCGGGCTCCGATCTTCAGCGCGCCAAGGATCTCGTCGCCAAGCAGGCCGGCACGCAGCAGACTTACGATCAGGCGGTGGCGGCGCAAAAGGCTGCGGCGGCGACGGTCGATGCCGACAAGGCGACGATCGACGCCGACAATGTCCAGCTCGGCTTTGCCAGCATCAAGGCGCCGATTGCCGGCCGGCTGGGGGCGGTCAACGTTTCGGTCGGTGACCTCGTCACCTTGAGCAACGGAAACTCGAGCACGGCCACGCCGCTGGTGACGATCACCGAGATGGATCCGCTGCAAGTCAACTTCAACCTGCCGGAGAGTAACCTGGCGCTGCTGCACAAGGCGCTGGCCAACCCGCAGCAAGGCGCGGTGACGCTGACCAAGGATGGCGATCCGACGCCGATCGGCAAGGGCACGCTCGACTTCGTCGATTCTAGCGTCGACACCGCATCCGGCACCATCGCGACACGGGCGAGCATTCCCAATGCCGATCTTTCACTGTGGCCCGGCCAATATGTGAATGTCGTGCTCGACGCCGGCATCATGCCGCAGATGCCATCCATCCCGACGGTCGCGATCCAGCCCAGCCAGAAGGGGCCGTTCGTCTATGTCGTCAAGCCGGACAACACGGTCGAGATGCGGCCTGTGCAGGTGGCGCTGACCGAAGGCGAAAACAGCGCCATCAGCGAGGGCGTCAAGTCAGGCGAGAAGGTTGTCGTCGAGGGCCAAACCAGGCTGAAGGACGGCGCCAGCGTGCATGAAGGCAAGGCAACTGCCGGCGGTCAGGCAGCGCCCAAGGTGGCGGAAGCCGACAAAGCCGGCGGAGCTGCCCAATGATCTCAGAATTCTGCATAAGAAGGCCTGTCGCGACGCTGCTGATGTCGTTCGCGCTCGTGCTGGGCGGGCTGTTTGCCTACAAGTTCCTGCCGGTGGCGGCGCTGCCGAGCGCCGAATTCCCGGTCGTCAATGTCTCGGCCAACCTGGCCGGCGCGTCACCCGAAACCATGGCCACTTCGGTGGCGACGCCGCTGATCAAGCAGTTCGCCACCATTGCCGGCATCGATTCCATCTCGACCAGCAATTCGCTGGGACGCACGTCCATTGCCATCCAGTTCGTGCTCAACCGGGATATCGACGCGGCGGCCGCCGACGTGCAGGCGGCGATCGCACGCACGCAGCGGCAACTGCCGCCCGAGATGACAGCGCCGCCGAGCTATCGCAAGGTCAATCCGGCCGACGCGCCGATCCTTCTGATGTCGCTGGTCAGCGACACGGTTCCGCTCACCGACCTCGACGCCTTCGCCGAAAACGTCATCTCGCCCTCGCTGTCGACCATCGACGGCGTGGCGCAGGTGTCGATCTTCGGCCAGCAGAAATATGCGGTGCGCGTGCAGATCGACCCGACGGCGCTGGCGGCGCGCGGCATTTCGATCGACCAGCTGCAGACGGCAATCGCGTCGGCCAACTCCAACACGCCGCTCGGCGTCTTGCAGAACGACAAGCAGCAGCTGACCATCACGGCCAATACGCAGCTCACCGATGCCGCCGGGTTCTCCAACCTCATCATCGCCACCAAGAACGGCCATCCGGTGCGGCTGGGCGAGGTGACGCGCGTCATCGACTCGGTCGAGACCACGACGACTGCAAGCTGGTATGACGGCACGCGCGCCATCATCCTGGCGGTGCAGCGCCAGCCCGACGCCAACACGGTCGACGTCGTCGACAAGGTCAAGGCGATGCTGCCGTCGTTCAAGGACCAAATGCCGGCCGCCGCCGACATCAAGCTGCTCAACGACCGTTCGACCTCGATCCGCCAGGCCGTCGACGACGTCCAGTTCACGCTGCTTCTGACCATCGCTTTGGTGGTGATGGTGATCTTTGTCTTCCTGCGCCGGGTGACTGCAACCATCATTCCGGCCGTGGCGGTGCCGATCTCGTTGATCGCGACGCTCGGCGCCATGTTCCTGTTCGGCTTCTCCATCGACAACATCTCGCTGATGGGACTGACGCTCGCAGTCGGCCTCGTCGTCGACGACGCCATCGTCATGCTGGAAAACATCTTTCGCCACATGGAGGAGGACGGTCTCTCGGCCTTCGATGCCTCGCTGAAGGGCGCGCGCGAAATCGGCTTCACCATCATCTCGATCTCGATCTCGCTGGTGGCGGTGTTCATCCCCGTGCTTCTAATGGGCGGCGTCATCGGCCGCATCTTCAACGAATTCGCCGTCGTGGTGACGGTCGCCATCCTGGCTTCGATGTTCGTGTCGCTGACACTGACGCCAATGCTGTGTTCGCGCTTGCTGTCGGTGACCAAGGCCGATCGCGACAAGCATGCCCCCGGCCACAAGCAGGATATCGTCACCCGCGGCTATGACCGGCTTTTGACCTTCTGCCTGCGCCACACTTTTCTGGTGTTCCTCGTCTTCGTCGGCACGGCGGCAGGGTCGGTCTGGCTGATCGAGGTCTCGCCGAAAGGCTTTTTCCCGCAAGAGGATATCGGCCAGATCTCGGTGACGACGATCGCCAGGCAGGACATCTCCTACGACGCCATGGTCAAGCTGCAGAACCAGGCGGCAAGTGTCTTCTCGCGTTCGCCCTATGTCTCGCATGTGGCCTGGTCAGCCGGCGGCGGCAACAATGCGCTGAACCAGGGCCAGCTCTATGTGCAGCTGAAGGACAAGAGCCAGCGCCCCGACATCGATAAGGTGCTGTCGGATCTGCGGCGGCAGCTGGCCGTCGTGCCGGGGATCGATGCCTATATGCAGCCGGTGCAGAACCTGCGACTTGGCGCGCGTTCTTCCGCCAGCGCCTACCAGCTCGTCGTTCAGGGCCTCGATACCGGCCTGACCGACACATGGGCGCAAAAGCTCAACGATGCGATGGCGGCCGATCATGCGAATTTCACCGACGTCACCAGCGATCTGCAGAACAATTCATTGCAGGCGACGCTGGTGGTCGATCGCGACAAGGCGGCGTCGCTCGGCATCGACACCGACACGCTGCGCTCCAGTCTCTATGGCGGCTTCGGCACGGAGCAGGTCTCGACGATCTTCGGCTCGGCCGACAGCTACGAAGTCATCATGGAGCTCGATCCCAACATCGAATGGTCGCCCGAGCGCATGCTGGCCATCCAGGTCAGGACGGCAAGCGGCAGCCTGGTGCCGCTCGGCGCCTTTGCCCGCGTCGACCGCACCGCCGGCGCGCTGACGGTCAACCAGCTCGGCCAGCTGCCCGCGGTGACCATCTCCTACAACCTGCCGCAAGGCGTGGCGCTGGGCGACAGCACGGCCCGCATCGCCGCGCTGAAGGAGCAGATCGGCATGCCGCCGGCGATTTCGACCAGCTTTGCCGGCACCGCCAAGACCTTCCAGGACTCGCTGGCCAATCAGGGCCTGCTGATCGGCGGCGCCATTCTGACCATCTATATCGTACTCGGCATCCTCTATGAGAGCTTCATCCATCCGCTGACCATTCTGACCGGCCTGCCTTCGGCGGTGCTGGGCGCCGTGGTCGCGCTGCGCTTTGCCGGCATGGACCTGTCGGTGATCGCGGTGATCGGCATCCTGATGCTGATCGGCATCGTCAAGAAGAACGGCATCATGATGGTCGACGTCGCGCTGGAGCTGCGACGAGAAGGCATGTCGGCCAAGGAGTCCATACACAAGGCGTGCCTGATGCGTTTCAGGCCGATCATGATGACGACGTTGGCGGCGCTGATGGGCACGTTCCCGATCGCGCTCGGCACCGGCGCCAGTGCTGAGCTGCGCCAGCCGCTCGGTGTCGCGGTCGTCGGCGGGCTGCTCGCTTCCCAGGCGCTGACGCTGTTCGTCACCCCTGTCATCTATGTCTATTTCGAGAATTTCTCCGGGTGGCTGGTGAGCTTCTTCTCTTCGAAGAAGAACAAGCCGGCGCTGCATGCGGTCGAGAGCGGCGAGCAGGCGTCGCTGTTCGGCCCCGAGGACCGGCTCATCGAACCCCAGAAGGCCGCCGCCGAATAGGGGATAGCCCGTGGCCCAAGCTGTCATGCTTGCGGCCATGGGCCGCCGATCCTAATCTGAGATCATGTCCCATGATCATGACCACGACAATGAGCTCGACCCGTTTGCGGCGCGCGTGCGCGCGCTGGAGACCATCCTCACCGAAAAAGGCCTGATCGATCCGGCCGCAATCGACGTCATCGTCGACACCTATGAGACCAAGATCGGACCGCGCAACGGCGCCAGGGTGGTGGCGAAAGCCTGGAGCGATCCGGCCTTTGCCGAGTGGCTGAAGCGCGACGCGACTGCGGCGATCACCTCGCTGGGCTACACCGGCCGCCAGGGCGAGCACATGCAGGCGGTGTTCAACACGGACGAGACGCACAACCTCGTCGTCTGCACGCTGTGCTCCTGCTATCCGTGGTCGGTGCTCGGCCTGCCGCCGGTCTGGTACAAGGCGCCGCCCTATCGCTCGCGCGCCGTGATCGATCCGCGCGGCGTGCTGGAGGAGTTCGGGCTGACCTTGCCGGCGGAGAAAAACATCCGCGTCTGGGATTCGACTGCCGAACTGCGCTATCTCGTGGTGCCGATGCGGCCTGACGGTACCGAAGGCTGGAGTGAGGACCAACTCGCCGAACTGGTCAGCCGCGATGCGATGATCGGCACGGCGGTGGCCAAAGAACCCGGGACAAAGAAGGTACCGGCATGAACGGGCCGCAGGATCTCGGTGGGCAGATGGGTTTCGGGCCGGTCGCGCCCGAAAAGGACGAACCGTATTTTCATGCGGATTGGGAGAGGCGGGCGCTCGGCGTCACGCTGACTGCCGGCGCCATGGGCGCGTGGAACATCGACGAGAGCCGGCACGCCAGGGAATCGCTGCATCCGGCCGTCTATTATTCCTCGAGCTACTACCAGATCTGGATCAAAGCGCTCGAGGTGCTGCTGAAGCGCCATGGCTTCGTCAGCGAGCGCGATCTGACGGAGGGTAAGGCGGTCGATCCGGCGGCGACGCCCAAAAGGGTGTTGAAGGCCGAAAACGTGCCGGCGGTACTGGCCAAGGGCAGTCCCTGCGACCGGCCGGTCGAGACGGCGCCGCGCTTCAAGGCCGGCGACCCGGTGCGGACAAAGAATTTCAATCCCACCGGCCACACAAGGCTACCGCGTTATGCGCGCGGCAAGCACGGAGTTATCGAGGCCGTGCGTGACGGTTTTGTGTTCCCCGACAGCAACGCGCATGACAACGGTGAAAACCCGCAATGGGTCTATACCGTGGTCTTCGATGGCTTGGAAATCTGGGGCGAGGGCGCCGACTCGACGCTGACCGTCTCGATCGATGCCTGGGAGAGCTATCTTGAGCCGGCCTGAAGGTGCATTGCCGGCGGGTCTGGACGAACCGGTATTCGCCGAACCCTGGCAGGCCGAAGCCTTCGCCATGACGGTGGCGCTGCATGACAAGGGCTTGTTTTCGTGGAGCGAATGGGCCGATGCGCTGTCGGCGCAAGTGAAGAAGCCGGGCGCCGCAAGCGACGGCCACGACTATTACGAGCACTGGCTGGCAGCGCTGGAAACGCTGCTGGCGACCAAGGGCGTCGCCGGCAAAAACGATGTCGACACGCTCGCCGCCGCCTGGGAACGCGCCGCGCATGCAACCCCGCACGGCAAGCCGATTTTGTTGGAGAACGATCCCGGGCCGACCAGAGGTAGCGGCGGCGGCGCGAACATATAGTCCGCCTGTGGTTGGTGTTTGAAATCTGGCGGCCGATGCAACTAATTTTCGACGACCATGCCTTCGTCGTCCCCATAGACAAACGCCTCAACGACGGCGAAGCGGCCACGGTTTTTGGAAATGGCGACGAAGTCGTTGTCACCCAAGTGGAGGATCACTTGCTCGTCGCTGATGGTAACACGTTCTATGGTTCTGGCATTTTCGTCACTCAGACAGGCCGTGACCTCGGTATATATCGCGAACCCTGCGTCATCCGACAAGGAGACAACGATGCCATAACCAGGTTCGCCGTTTCGATCTTCTTTATCGACTTTCCGATCAGCCTGTCTGCGAACGACCTCATCAATATCCTCGCTTATAGGTGTCTGCGCCGATCTGCATCTCGATCATGTCCGTGATAGTGGCATTGCCCGATCTAGGTTCAAATGCCTGAATTCAAATCGTTCGTTATCCGCTTGCATGTTCACTTTACGTTCGCATTTGCGCCTGCTAGTTTGTCCCGTTGAAGGTGAGGCAATCCCATCGTTTTAAGCGGTGGTTGGCACCAAGCTTGTCTTTCTCTCGCGAATCCGGTCTGTCGAATCGATGGAATTCTCTCCCCAACAGGATGAGGCGTTGAAGGCGGTGGCGCGCTGGCTGAAAGAGGGCCGGCCACAGGTCTTCCGGCTGTTCGGCTATGCCGGCACCGGCAAGACCACGCTGGCGCGCTATTTTGCCGAGCATGTCGACGGGCAGGTGCAGTTCGCCGCCTTCACCGGCAAGGCGGCGCAGGTGCTGCGTTCCAAGGGCGCGGTCAATGCCCGCACCATCCATTCGTTGATCTACCGGCCGAAGGGCGAGGAATCGGTGTCGGACGAGGTGACCGGCAAGACCTCGATGTCGCCGACCTTCTCGCTCAATCGCCAAAGCCCTATTTCACGGGCGAAGCTGGTGGTCATCGACGAATGCTCGATGGTCGACGAGCAGCTTGGCCGCGACCTTCTGAGTTTTGGCACGCCGATCCTGGTGCTTGGCGATCCGGCGCAGCTACCGCCGATCTCGGGCGGCGGCTTTTTCACCGAGCATGAGCCGGATGTGCTCTTGACCGAAATCCACCGCCAGGCGCGCGACAATCCGATCATCCAGCTGGCGCTCGACGTGCGCGAGGGCCGCGAGTTCATGCGTGGCGACTACGGCACCGCGCAGGTCATCGGCAAGGAGGACGTCACCCAGGAGCTGGTGCTGAAGGCGGACCAGGTGTTGGTCGGCACCAACCGCACACGCCGCCGCTACAATCAGCGCCTGCGCGAGCTGAAGGGTTTCAATGCCGATTATCCGCAGGCCGGCGACAAGCTGGTCTGCCTGCGCAACGACCCCGCCAAGGGCCTGCTCAACGGTTCGCTGTGGAAGGTGATGACCTCGTCGCGCGAGACGGTGAAGCCGGGTATCAACCTTCTGGTCTCGCCCGAGGAGGACGATCCCGACCGCGGCGTCGCCAAGATCAAGCTGCTCAAGTCGGCTTTCGAGGATCCGGACGCCGATATCCCCTGGCAGCAGAAGAAGCGCTTTGACGATTTCGACTATGGCTACGCGCTGACCGTGCACAAGGCGCAGGGTTCGCAGTGGAACGACGTCGTGCTGTTCGACGAGAGCTGGGCGTTCAAGGAAACCCGCCAGCGCTGGCTTTATACCGCCATCACGCGGGCGGCAGAGCGGCTGACGATTGTTAGATAACTGGCGTTGGATAGCTGGCGTTAGATAGCCGGCGTCAGGTAGCAGCCGGCGCAGCAGGGCTGAGTGGCGTCGCACCCAGCCATTGCCAGGCATCCGCTTCGTCCTCGGCCGCGAAGTGCCTGAACTCGATGGGTGGCGAAGCCGGAAGGAAGTTCCGCGCATCCGCTATCCAGTCCGGCTCACCGATCGTCGCGCACCGGGCGATATGCTCTAGCGCATGAACCGTACCTTGTTTCAGCGTCTCGTCGTCCATATCGATCCAGTCGACGCCCTCATGGTCGACCAGCCGCACCAAGACGTCGATCCTCGGGTGCAGCGCGTAGGCAGCCTCCAGCAATCCGAACAGATTTTCGCCGTCGGCTGCCGATACATGGCCGACGACGTCGATGGCGAAAAGGTCCTCACGGTCGGTTTCGAGGCGGCGGATCGCGGGCACGGATTGGAGAAAATTCATTGGCTGGGTTCCCCCTTGCGAGCAGATGTCATCACTGGAACACCCGAAAGCCCCTGTCTGTTCCCATCAAAGGCAGTATAGATGCGCTGCACAAACAGCCGGACCTCACGCCATGCCCGCGAAACTCTCGGTCAATCTCAACGCCATCGCCATGCTGCGCAACCGCCGCGACCTGCCGTGGCCGAGCGTCACCGGGCTCGGCCGCCTGGCGCTGGCGGCCGGCGCGCACGGGCTGACGGTTCATCCGCGGCCCGACGAGCGCCACACCAGGCATTCCGACCTGCCGGAGATCCGGGCGCTGATCGACGACGAGTTTCCCAAGGCGGAATTCAACATCGAGGGCTACCCGACCGAGGATTTTCTGGCGCTTGTGGAAAGACACCAGCCGGAGCAGGTGACGCTGGTGCCCGACGATCCGGCGCAGGCGACATCGGACCATGGCTGGAACTTTGCCGCCGAGGCGGCGTTCCTTATCCCGATCGTCAAGCGTCTGAAAAAAGGGGGCTTCCGCGTGTCGCTGTTTTCCGATCCGGATCCCACCGGCGTCAATGCCGCGCGCGACACCGGCGCCGACCGCATCGAGCTCTATACCGGGCCCTACGGCAGCTATCATTCCGATTCCGCCAAGGCGCGGAAGGAGCTGGAAAGATTGGGAAAAACCGCGGATGCCGCACTCGCCGCCGGGCTCCAGGTCAATGCCGGGCACGATCTGGTGGTGAACAACCTTCCGGCATTGGCAAAGCGCATTCCGGCATTGGCCGAAGTGTCTATCGGACACGGGTTGACAGCCGATGCGTTGGAGTATGGCATGGCCGGCACGGTGGGGCGGTTTCTGAAGGCTTGCGGTTGGTAGCGGTGGTAGGCTCGTGTCGAAGGTGATATCGCATGACAGCAAGCAAGGCGCACCGCGCGGTGATCGGGGAGTAGTCGATGGCTCTTTCCAGCATCGGTAGCGAGGCTGAACCCGTCGAACAACCGAACCACTCCCAAACTGAACAGCACAGCACCAAAGTTCTGATGCTGGGCGCGCTTGGCGTCGTCTATGGCGATATCGGCACCAGCCCGATCTATGCCTTCCGCGAGGCGCTTCACGCTTCGCCTGGTACCGACACGCGTATAGATGTCCTGGGCGTGCTGTCGCTGATCGTCTGGGCGCTGACGATTATCGTCACCATAAAATACGTCGCTTTCGTGCTTCGCGCCGACAACAAGGGCGAGGGCGGCACGCTGTCCCTGATGGCGCTGGCGCGCAGCGCCTATCCAAAAGGCGCCAAGCTTATCCTCGGCATCGGACTTTGCGGGGCGTCGCTTTTTTTCGGAGACGCTATCATAACTCCGGCCATTTCCGTGCTGTCGGCAGTTGAGGGCCTGGAAGTGGTGACACCGACGCTGGAGGCCTATGTCGTTCCGATCACCTTGGTCATCCTGGCATTTCTGTTCTCCGTGCAGCGCTTCGGCACGGGGAAGGTGGCGGCAGTATTCGGGCCGGTGACGGCGCTATGGTTCCTGGCCATCGGCGTTTCCGGGCTCTACCACCTGATGGATGATCCTTCGGTGCTGTTGGCGATCAACCCGTATTATGCGATCGCCTACTTAGCCGGCACGCCGACCGCCGCTTTCGTGACCGTTGGTGCAGTGTTCCTGGCGGTAACGGGGGCCGAGGCGCTTTATGTCGACCTTGGACATTTCGGGCGCAAGCCGATCGTGCTCGCGTGGTTTTCCGTGGTGTTTCCTTGCCTGCTGCTCAACTACTTCGGCCAGGGCGCCTTTGTATTGGCGAATGGCGGCAGGCCGACCAATCCATTCTTCGAGATGTTGCCGGATTGGGCGCTGATGCCAATGGTCGGCTTGGCAACGGCCGCCACCGTGATCGCCAGTCAGGCGGTGATCTCGGGTGCTTTTTCGCTGGCACGTCAGGCAGTGCAACTCAACCTGCTGCCCCGCATCGAGGTGCAGCACACGTCCGAAATGCAGAGCGGCCAGATTTATATGCCGCGCGTCAACCTGCTCATAGCCGTGGGAGTGATGCTGCTGGTTGTCGGCTTCGGCAGCTCGAGTTCGCTGGCTTCCGCTTACGGAATTTCGGTAACCGGCGAGATGCTGATGACAACCATTCTGCTGTTCGTTGTCATGCGCAATTTGTGGAAATGGCAGCTTGGGCTTGCCCTGGCATTGGCCCTGTTGTTCGGCACCATCGACATGGGTTTCTTCCTGGCGAATGTCGTCAAGATCGTGGAAGGCGGATGGGTGTCAATATCCGTTGCCTGCCTCATGGGGCTGATCATGACCACCTGGATACGCGGCAGCCGCTATCTGTTCGACAAGACCCGGCGCAACGAAATCCCGCTCGATTTCCTCGCCGGCAATCTGCTGAAGAAGAAGCCGCAGCTGGTGTCCGGCACCGCCGTGTTCCTGACCAGCGATCCGCAAAGCGCGCCGACAGCGCTGATGCACAGCCTGAAGCACTACAAGGTGCTGCACGAGCAGAACGTCATTCTGTCGGTGGTCACCGCACCGCAGCCGCTGGTGCCCGACAGCGAGCGGGTCAAGATGGAGACAGTCAACGAGTTGTTCATGCGGGTGACGCTGACCTTCGGCTATATGGAGCAGCCCAACATTCCGCGCGCGCTGGCGATCTGCCGCAAGCAGGGCTGGAAGTTCGACATCATGACGACTTCGTTCTTCCTGTCGCGGCGCTCGCTCAAGGCATCGCCCAATTCCGGCATGCCGGTGTGGCAGGACAAGCTGTTCATCGGGCTCGCCCGCTCGGCGGCCGATGCGACGGAGTATTTCCAGATCCCGACCGGACGTGTGGTCGAGATCGGCACGCAGGTGGCGATCTGAGGTTTCCGGCAGCCTTTGACGCCACGCACCGGTCATTGCGGGGCAAGCCCTGCGCTGGGAACATGGTAGCCCTACCGTCACGGCACTTGATATTGCATCGCAGCAAGCGTAGAGCACCGCGCGCTTATCGGAGTGTCGTCCATGGCCCTTACCAATGCTGGTATTGAGGCAGAACCCGTCGAACAATCGAGCCATCCCGAAATCGAACAGCACAGCACCAAAGTTCTGATGCTGGGCGCGCTCGGTGTGGTCTATGGCGACATCGGCACCAGCCCGATCTACGCCTTCCGGGAAGCGCTTGTTGCGTCCTCCGGCGGGGAAATCGCCGAGCGCGGCGATATTCTGGGCGTGCTGTCGCTGATCATCTGGTCGTTGACGATTATCGTCACCATCAAATACATCATGTTCGTGCTCAGAGCCGACAACCGAGGCGAGGGCGGCGTGCTGTCGCTGATGGCGCTGGCGCGCGGCAGTTTCCCGACCCGCTCGGCGATCATCCTGGCCATCGGTGTTGTCGGCGCGTCATTGTTCTTCGGTGACGCCGTCATCACGCCGGCAATCTCGGTGCTTTCGGCGGTTGAAGGCATGAATGTCGTTACCCCGACCTTCCAGCCCTATGTCGTGCCGCTGACGCTGGTCATCCTGGCGATCCTGTTTTCGGTGCAGCGCTTCGGCACCGGCGGCGTGGCGCTGATCTTTGGCCCGATCACGGCGGTCTGGTTCCTGGCCATCGGTCTTTCGGGCTTGAACCACATCATCGCCGATCCCGAAATCCTGTGGGCGGTCAGCCCGCACTACATCGTCGCCTTCCTGATCAATTCGCCCGATGTCGCCTTCGTCACCATCGGCGCCATCTTCCTCGCCGTCACCGGCGCCGAAGCGCTTTATGCCGATCTCGGCCATTTCGGCCGCAAGCCCATCGTGCTCGCCTGGCTGGCGATCGTGTTTCCCTGCCTGCTGCTAAACTATGCCGGGCAGGGCGCTTTCGTGCTGGCGAAGAACGGTCACGTCGGCCATCCATTCTTCGAGATGAACGAAGGCTGGACGCTGATCCCGATGGTGGTATTGGCAACCGCGGCGACGGTTATCGCCAGCCAGGCGGTCATCTCC
>NZ_JAMYMP010000026.1:0-69144 GCF_040318615.1 Mesorhizobium sp. M1078 | reverse complement strand
TTTGGGTTTTGTGTGGGGGTGGTGTGTGTTCTTTTTCCGCGCTCAACTATCCCTCCACTTTGGGGTGGGGGGGGGGGGCCGGCGGGGGGGGGGGGCCCGCGGCGCGGACCCCCACCCCGCTCCGCTTCGCGGATCGACCCTCCCCACAACGGGGGAGGGTAATCACTCCGCCGTGCCTTCCTCATACTCGGCCGACATGGTCAGCCACTTTTCCTCGTGGCCGGCAAGCTGCTGTGCCAGTTGCGATCGCTCCTTGGCGAGCCGGGTCGCCGTCGACGGATCCTTTTCGTAGACGGCCGGATTGGCGAGTTCGTCCTCGATCAGGTCGATGCGCTTGCGGATGCGGTCCATCAGCGCTTCGGTGGCGCGGATTTCCTTTGCCAGCGGCTCGAAGGCGGCGCGGCGCGCCGCGGCATCGCGGCGGCGATCGGCCTTGGATGCCTTCTCGGCCTCGCGCTTGCCGCGTCGGTCGCCGGACACGCCGGTGACCAGCGTCTTGTAGTCCTCAAGGTCGCCGTCATACGGGTTGACCGCCCCGTCCTTGACCAGCCACAGCCGGTCGGCGGTCGCTTCCAGCAGATGGCGGTCATGCGAGATGAGGATGACGGCGCCGGGAAACTCGTTCAGCGCATGGATCAGGGACTCGCGGCTGTCGATGTCCAAATGGTTGGTCGGTTCGTCGAGGATGAACAAGTTTGGCCCCTCAAAGGCCGACAGGCCCATCAGCAGGCGCGCCTTCTCGCCGCCGGACAGGTCCTTGGCGGCGGTGTTCATCTTCTCGGTGGTGAGACCGAACTGGGCGACGCGGCCACGTACCTTGGATTCCGGCGCCTCCGGCATCAGCCGGCGGACATGCTCGTAGGCGTTTTCATCAGGCCTGAGATCGTCGAGCTGATGCTGCGCGAAGATCGCCACCTTCAGGCCCGGCGCCACCGTCATGGTGCCGGTTTCCTGCTTCAGCCGGCCCGAGAGAAGCTTGGCGAAGGTCGACTTGCCGTTGCCGTTGGCGCCGAGCAGCGCGATGCGATCGTCGGCATCGATGCGCAACGTCATCTTCTTCAGGATCGGCTGGCCCTCGGTGTAGCCGACATTGACGTTGTTCAAGGCAATGATCGGCGACGCCACCGTTTTCACCGGTTCGGGGAAAGAGAACGGCCGCACCGTGTCGTTCACGATCGCGGCAATCGGCTTCATCTTCTCCAGCGCCTTGATGCGCGACTGCGCCTGTCTCGCCTTCGAAGCCTTGGCGCGGAAGCGTTCGACGAAGGACTCCATGTGTTTGCGCGCGGCTTCCTGCTTGACGCGGCCCTTCTCCTGCAATTCCTTCTGCTCGGTGTACTGGCGCTCGAACTGGTCGTAGCCGCCGCGCCAGAAGGTCAGCTTCTTCTGGTCGAGATGAACGATGGAATTGACGGCGCGGTTGAGCAGGTCGCGATCGTGCGAGATCAGAAGCACCGTGTGCGGATATTTCGACACGTAGTTTTCCAACCAAAGCGTGCCTTCGAGATCGAGATAGTTGGTCGGCTCGTCGAGCAGCAGAAGGTCGGGCTCGGCAAACAGCACCGCGGCGAGCGCCACACGCATGCGCCAGCCGCCGGAGAAGGACGAGGCCGGGCGGCGCTGCGCGGCGTCGTCGAAGCCAAGGCCAGCGAGGATGGTGGCCGCGCGAGATTCCGCCGAATGCGCATCGATATCCGCCAGCCGCATATGGATGTCGGCAATGCGGTGCGCGTCGGTGGCGGTCTTTTCCTCCTCGAGCAATGCGGTGCGCTCGAGGTCGGCCTTGAGCACGATTTCGATCAGCGGCTCCTCGGTTCCGGGCGCTTCCTGCGCCACCTGGCCGATGCGGGTGTTCTTGGGCAGGCTTATCGAGCCGGTCTCGGAGGGAAAGTCGCCGGTGATGGCCTTGAACAGCGTCGTCTTGCCGGTGCCGTTGCGGCCGACGAGGCCGGCCTTGGTGCCGGCCGGCAAGGTCAGCGAGGCATGATCGAGAAGCAAGCGTCCGGCCATGCGGAGCGAAAGATCGTTGATGATAAGCATGCCGGGGCTTTTGCACGGGAGGGCGGCGCTTCGCAAGGGCCTGGGCGCTGGCGGGGGCATAAGGCATGAAGACGGCGCGCCCAAAGCGCGCCGTCCATCACTGCTAACTGCAGACTGACTTTAAGAGGCTGCCTGGTTCAGGCTTTGGGTTTGCGCTTCGTCACCTTGGCCGCGGCAGCCGGAACGGCCGGCTTGCGGCCGAGGCCCGAAGACTTGGCCAGTGCCGAACGGGTCGCGGAGTAGTTCGGCGCCACCATCGGATAGTCCGACGGCAAGCCCCATTTGCCACGATATTCCTCCGGGCTGAGACCATGGTCGGTCATCAAGTGGCGCTTCAGCGACTTGAATTTCTTGCCATCTTCCAGACAGACGATGTGGTCGGGAAACACCGACCGCTTCGGATTGACAGCGGGGTTCAGCGCGGGGCTTTCCACGGCGGCAATGCTGCCCAGCTTGCGCACCGATGCGCTGACGCTGGCGATCAGATCCGGCAGGCCAGACGCAGGGAGAGGATTGTTGCCGACATAGGCCGAGACGATGTCAGCAGTCAGTTCAATAGCGGTCTTGCTGTCGATGGTGTGCAATTCTGTTTCTCCCGCCGGTCATGAAGTTGCCGGCTTTTTTTAAGACTTCTCTTGATGTATCGACCTAGCTGCACCCCCCAACGGATCGCTAAAGTCTCAATAAACGATCAAGAATCGGAACAGGAGGATGTTTCCACAACAGGTTGCAACGTTGCAAATTAGAAAATCTAATACTTGGAAACGGCCGACTTCGCGCCAGCAGATTTCAACTGCACGGACGCCGCAGGTTTAGAGTCGGCCAGTATGTCCAGAATGCGCTTCCAGCGGGCGCACCGGCCGAAATCTTTTTGCTCTATCGCTTTTTCGGCCTTCATGGCGGCGTAGAGCGGCGCCTCGGCGCCGAACTCCTTGAGCAGCCAGAATGCTTCCTGTCTGGCGAGGCGTTCATCGTCGTCAAGCATGTTCAGCCTCCGAGCGTTCTATGCCCACCGCAATACAGCTGCCGATGACGAGGACCGCACCGGCTATCGCGGTCAGCGTCAGCCTTTCGCCCGAAAGTGTCAGCAGCAGCGTCGACGCGATCGGCGTCAGATAGGCGATGACCGCAACCTTGCCGCCGCCTTCAAGCTTCAAGGCGCGCGACCAGAAATAATATCCCAGCCCCATCGGACCGGCGCCGAGATAGAGGCCAAGCAGGAGGTGCTCGCTGGATGGCCAGGCTGCGCCGTCGTGAATACACCATAGCAAGGTCAGGCCGACGCCGACCAATGCCGAAGGCAAAAGCAAACGCTCCGACGGTGTGGCCAGGCGGGCGACCGCAATCGAATAGAAGGCCATGCACAGCGCCGAGCCGAAGGCAGCGAGATAGCCGACGATGCTGCCTTGGAGAAAAGGCTGGCCGCGACCACCCGAGATCACCAGCGCCACGCCGACAAAGCCGAGCACGGCAGTCAAACCCAGAAGCACGGGGCGTTGCCGCTTGCCCAGCACGATGACCGCCGCCGCGACCATCAGCGGCCAGGTGTAGGCGACGAGATTGGCCTCGATCACCGGCATGGAGGCAAAGGCGATGTATTGCAGCACCATGGTGCCGACCAGGCCAATAAAGCCGACCGCGACCGGCGCCAGGGTGCCGTCAGCACCCTTGGCAAAGGCTGCGTCTTGCGTGTCCCCCTTCCGGCTCGCCAGATGGATGACGGCGAACACCAGAGCCGCTCCACAAAACTGCAGCAACTGCACGAGCGACACCGGATGGCTGGCCAGCAGGGATTTGCCGACCAGCGCGTTGGTCGACCACAGGGCGACCGCGCCGGCGGCGAAGACCAGGGCCGATGGCGAACCCGATCCATCCCGGAATCGGTGCGACGGTGCCTTGTCCTGATCGCCGACCATGATGTTACCGACGGCCAAACCGGCGTCCACTTCTATGCTCTGGCTACCATGATTCCCTTGATCCGCCCGGGACCGGCGCATCGGTCGCCGCCGCAACCGGACGTTCTTCCTCGAAGCGCCGATAGGCCGGCAGCTGGTTCGTCCAGACGTCTTCGGCCAGTTCGTTGACCCATTCGCGATCGTGATCATTGTCGGCTGCGAGATAGAACATGCGATTGTCGTCGACGTAGGGCTTGGCCACAGAGCGCTGGTTGAGGACCAGCGTGACGCGCGAGCCGAGCTGGATCGGCGCGGTGCGGTGCAGCACACCGAGAAACTGGCCGAGTGTGGCGTAGTTCATCTTGTGGTCGATGCGCATGACCTGGTTGCGCGGAATCTCGCGGCCGGATTCAAGGATGGCGCGGCCGGTCTCGGAATCGTCGCAGTAGATTTCGAGATGGCCGCCGACCAGCGGATTGCTGATCGACAGCGGAATGAGTTCGGTGACCGGGACACCGTCGCAATGCCAATCGACGGCGCCGTCCTTGGGATTCATGAAAGTGACGGTCGAGCCGACGATCGACAGCGGATAGGGCTCGAGCTTGGTGCCCATCATGTCGGACAGACGTTCCAGGCGCAGCTTGTCATGCAGCAGTTCCTTGATCTCCGGGATGAAGCGGTCGGCGCCGGTGATGAAGGTCAGGTCGAGGTGCTTGTGCACGGCGTGGCTGGCCTTGAGCTTCAACGCCGCCTCTTCGATCGCCGCCAGCAGCGCCGGGTCGTAGCCATGCAGATACTGCGCAACGCCGAAACCCGACACTTTCCAGGCCGTCTCATGACCGATAATGGCTTCTCGGCTCATCGCGTAGCGCAGTTCAGGTATGGTATGGGCGTTCATTCTACTTCTCCAGGATGGGGGCATCACTTGGTAAACTGTCGATTAATTTCCCCACCCCTGTAAAATTAGGAATGCTGGTGCTAGTGTAAGCCCAGCTTAAGGTCGAAACGCGTGCGTCTGCTCAGTCAGGTCAACCTCAATTCGCTGAAGATTGTCGAAAGTGCCGCCCGGCACCGTAACTTCACGCGCGCCGGCGAAGAGCAGTTTATTACTGCTTCCGCCGTCAGCCAGCGCGTCAAAAGCCTCGAGGACCAGCTGCGCTTCAAGATCTTCCAGCGCGGTGGCAATGCGGTGTCGCTGACACCCGAAGGCGAGACCTATGTGTCGCGCGTTCGCGAGGCGCTGGAGCGCATCGTGGCGGCCAGCATGGAGGCGACCGGACAGTCGCAGGCGCATGTGCTGAAGATTTCGGTGCTGCCGACGTTCGCGGCGCGCTGGCTGTTTGCCCGCCTGCCGCTGTTCCAGCGGCAATATCCCGAAATCGAGATGCGCGTCTCGACCTCCTACGCCACCAATGAGTTCGCCACCTCCGAGTTCGACCTTGAGATCCGCTATGGCGACGGCAGCTTTCCCGACCTCAAAGCGGACCTGCTGTTCAAGGAGGATTTGACGCCGGTGTGCAGCAGGAAGCTGTTCCACGAAGTTCTCGGCGACAGGCCGCCGTCACAGGTGACGCCCGACGACCTCAGGCATTTCACGCTGCTGCATTCCGACACCTGCACGCAGAACTGGCAGTCGTGGCTGGGTTTTGCCGGCGCGAGTTCCGTGCTGGGCGAGACCAAGAGCATCTATTTCGATTCCTGCATGATGTCCTATGAGGCGGCCAATGCCGGCATGGGCTTTGCAGTCGCCAACCGCGCCTATATGGCGAGCGAGATCCGCGCAGAGCGGCTGGTGGCGCCGTTTGCCGTGCATCACCCCAACACCGCCGGCTGGTATTTCGTCTGCCCGGTCACCGCGCCCTACACGCGCAAGGTGGAACTGTTCAAACAGTGGATCATGGCCGAGGCGGCCCTGACGCAGTGCCAGCTGGACGCCGGGATTGCCGGCGGCCCGGTGCTGCGCAAGGCCATTGCCTGAGGTCGGATTCTTTCCGCGGCCTTGCGGGATTTGTGGTCTTTTCTGCTGGTTTTGCGCAGACGGCACGAGCAGAACCGGCACGAAAACTGCCACCTCATGACGCAGGCGAGAGACTCAGGTATCTTCGGTTGTTGCGGCGGACCTGATATCCGCCTGGCCGGCGCTATCAGCTCACCTCCCAAGCGGCGCCGGCCTTCTTCTCCTGAAAGCCATTTCTCGTCTCCCGCCGGAAAACGATCATTGCGCCGGCTGATCGCCGCTGGCCGCCGGCTTTGGCGCCGAATCCGTCTGCGGAGTTTGATCGAGCACCGGGGCTTTGGTTGGCTGGATGTCGCCGTCGCACGCGGCGAGCGCCAAGCTGGCGGCCAACAGAATCAGAAGCCTTTTCATGGAGACCTCCTAGGTCTGCCCTCTCCTTCGTAAGGCAACGAGGTGGTTCGGCTTTGGTTGCACGCTCGCAAACGACACCGCGTCGGCTGGAACCAAACGGCGGCTCTGAGGTTGGTTGCCCAAAGGAGATCGCGCCATGATCCGTCTGCTCATTACCGGCCTTTTCGCTTACGCGACCTATCGCATCGCCAAGGAGATCATCAAGGACGTGCCCGACAATTTCGATCCGTTGCCGGTGCCTGGCGACGAACGCGCCACCTTGCGGCGCCAGTCGGCGGCGACGGGTGTCGCGCCACGGCGATAAGGGCGACTTCGGCCCGTTGCGAACAAAGCGGAAACGATGCTTGATAGGCGATGACCATCGCCATTAATGATTCGTCCTTGCAGCCCGCCTATCTGGCGAAGCTCAACGCCGAGCAGCGGCTCGCCGTCGAACATGGCGACGGCCAGGTCGCCGGGCCGCTGCTGGTGATCGCCGGCGCCGGCTCCGGCAAGACCAACACGCTCGCCCACCGGGTTGCGCATCTGATCGTCAAGGGGGCTGATCCCAGACGCATTCTGCTTATGACATTCTCGCGCCGCGCCGCCACCGAAATGGCCAGGCGGGTCGAACGCATCGCCGGCGAGGTCCTGGGCCGAGACGCGTCCGTCATCGCCGACGCGCTGGCCTGGGCCGGTACGTTTCACGGCATCGGCGCCAGGCTGCTGCGCGACTATGCGCTGACGATCGGCCTCGACCCGGCCTTTACCATTCACGACCGCGAGGATTCCGCCGACCTGATGAATCTTGCCCGGCATGAACTTGGATTCTCGAAGACCGAAAGCCGTTTTCCGACCAAGGGCACCTGCCTGGCGATCTATTCGCGCGCCGTCAACGCGCAGGCGCCGCTTGGCGAGGTGCTGGGTTCGGCCTTTCCGTGGTGCTCGGGGTGGGCAGAACAGCTGAAAGAGCTGTTCGCCCGATATGTCGAGGCCAAGCAGGCGCAGAACGTGCTCGATTACGACGACCTCCTGCTCTACTGGGCGCAGATGGCCGCCGAGCCGGAGATCGCGGCGCATCTGGGCTCGCGCTTCGACCATGTGCTGGTCGACGAATACCAGGACACCAACCGGCTGCAGGCCTCGATCCTTTCGGCGCTGAAGCCGGACGGCGCCGGACTGACAGTGGTGGGCGACGACGCGCAGTCGATCTATTCGTTTCGCGCCGCGGAAGTGCGCAACATCCTCGATTTCCCGCAACAATTCGCGCGAGCCGCCGATGTCATCATGCTGGAGCGCAACTACCGCTCGACCGAGACCATTTTGGCGGCAGCCAATGCGGTCATCTCGGAGGCATCGGAGCGCTTCACCAAGAACCTCTGGTCGGAGCGCAAATCCTCCCAAAGGCCGAAACTGGTCAGCGTGCGCGACGAGGCGGAGCAGGCGAACTATGTCTGCCAGGCCATCCTTGCCGAGCGCGAGGCCGGCACGGTGCTGAAATCGCAGGCGGTGCTGTTTCGCGCCTCGCACCACAGCGGCCTGCTGGAGATCGAACTGACGCGCCGCAACATCCCCTTCGTCAAGTTCGGCGGGCTGAAATTCCTCGACGCCGCCCATGTCAAGGACGTGCTTTCGGTGCTGCGTTTTGCCGAGAACCCGCGCGACCGCGTCGCCGGCTTCCGCGTGCTGCAGCTGCTGCCCGGCATCGGCCCTTCGGCGGCGAGCACCATCGTCGAGACCATGGCGACATCGCTCGACGAGGAAATGGGGCTGGCCCGCTACCGGCCGCCGCAACGCGCGGCTGAGGACTGGCCAGCCTTCGTTGCGCTTTATTCCGGCCTGCGCGCGCGGTCGGGGAAATGGCCGGCCGATCTCGAACAGGTCAGGCTGTGGTACGAGCCGCATCTCGAGCGCATCCACGATGATGCAACGACGCGGCGGGCCGACCTCATGCAGCTCGAGCAGATCGGTTCCGGCTATGCTTCGCGCGAGCGCTTCCTGACCGAGCTGACGCTGGATCCACCGGATGCGACCAGCGACCAGGCCGGGCCGCCGCACCGCGACGAGGACTATCTGATCCTGTCGACCATCCATTCGGCCAAGGGCCAGGAATGGAAGAACGTCTTCGTGCTCAACACCGTCGATGGCTGCATCCCGGCCGATCTCGGCGTTGGCACCAAGGAAGACATCGAGGAGGAGCGCCGGCTGCTTTACGTCGCGATGACGCGGGCCAAGGACGGCCTGCATCTGGTGACGCCGCAGCGCTTCTTCACTCACGGCCAGGCAGCGCGCGGCGACCGCCACGTCTATGCCTCGCGAACCCGTTTCATCCCGGCCTCGATCCTCGGCGCCTTCGAGCAGACGTCGTGGGCGAGCGTCCACGCCAAGGACGATCCGCGCCACAGACCTGAAGTCCGCGTCGACCTCGGCGCCCGCATGCGCGGCATGTGGAAATAGCCGCAACCGCGAATGCCGGCAGGGAGCGACCTCAAGAGCAAATCGTCCTGTCATGGCATCTCTCAGGGAACCTCGGGCCGCCAGCCGCGTTTTCTGGCGTCCAACCCGCGATCGGAGGGCGGCGGCCGCCGCCCTTCCGCCCATCCAGAGAGGCCAGAATGCACGACGCGATGTTCTTCACCCCGGTTGCCGTTAGCGTTGGCGCCGGCCACAAACGCATGCTCGCCTCGCTGTTCGAGATGCATGATTTCCTGACCGAATTTCCGCCGTCACGCCGGCGCCTGAGCTATGGCGCGGCCGTGAGGGCTTGCGAGGCGGCGCGCGCCGGAGAAATCTCGACCGAGGCCGCACGCGATGCCCTGATCACCTTTGCAGTCACGGCAGGCATCCTCTGGCCCGCGGTCCAGCCGGCCGTCTCGGTCAAGCCGGTCGCACACGGTTATGGCGGCTACGCCGTCTGAGACGGCCGGGACCAGGCCTGCCCAGCAAAAAAGATCACTCGGACTTGCCGGCAGACGTCGAACGACAAACACGTCTTGGTGATCCCACCAAGCGTCCACTTCATCTTGGAGTAACTCGGCATTGGAAGCGTCTTGAGATAGTTTGATCACGAACCCAAGATCCATGGCCACCATGCCGTATTCCTCAACCGCGATGTCGGCCTGTTCACTGTTCAATGCAAACCGAAAGCCAAATTCACTCGGTGGCGTCTCCATTGAAGAAAAGGCATGGATCGCGAGCCGTGAGTTGTGAAAATCGGAATGCCACCAGGCCGCACAAAGCTGAACAGACGAACCAGCCATCGCGACCAGTTGTTATCGGCATGTGGAAAAGAATGAAAGCGCAAAGACTGCATCATAGAGCCGGCCAAAAACTGCCTCCTCCGGTATCGATCGCGACTGAATGGCTTTAACCTTAAATTCGTTCGCCAGGAAAGAAATCGCTTGTGGTGATCGGAACTGACGAGATCGATGTCTTCATCCTTTACAAGGTGCCGCGTCACGCATCCATACCCTGAGGCGAACTGGAGGAGTAAAAAAGCCCCCCGGCCTAGATGCCGTGTTAAATCCTTTGAGTTTTATTGCATATTTTTTTCCCATCTGAAATATCAACTGACGCTTGAGACGTCAGACACAAATCCATTATGGTTGACCGGGAAATTGAATATATCATCACTTGAATTGATGGAACAATCCGACGCCACTCTACGAATTATTTCTTCTCTAAGTAAATGCCCGTTAAACAAGTTTAGGCCGACTTCTGGATTCCTGACTCATCCGATCTATGAGCACTGGATAACGGTACAAGCCGCCGAGGCGGGTACCACGCGCGATAGCGAGCGACGCTGCAGCCACCGTTTCGCCATCGCGTTGATCACACCTCGAAGCAGAAATGGACGGCCAACCCGCAAGCAGCGGCGGACGCAGCAAGCGAGGACTAGGTACATCTGAAGGCATCATATCGATGCGGTAGGCCAACGGATCGCAGCGCCAACCAGCAGACCGAGACACTTGCGTTAAGGAACGAGGCCTGCTGCAGTCGACACCATGGAAGCTGACGGCGCCGTTGCGTATTCCAGGTCGCATTGCCGCGATCCGTTTGGAAAGCGCCTGCGCCCGACCGGAGCCTCGCCTGGCCCCCGCATTTCAATGCAACGTCGGGTCGCCGGCGAGCAGGCTGCGCGGCCCGGTCGTTTCGAAACTGACCTGATCGCGGCCGTTGGACTTGGCCTTGTAGAGGTGCCGGTCGGCCGTCAGGAACATGTCGGCATAGGTGGTGGGTCCGCTGAAGGCGACGCCACCGATGCTCACCGAGAGCGGACAGGGCCGTCCATCCGGGGCAAACTCGACCTCGCGGATGCGCCGCCGGATCCCCTCGGCAACCAGCCAGGACTGCGATGGGTCGGCGCCAGGCAGGAAGATGGCGAACTCCTCGCCGCCGATGCGCCCGACGATGTCGGCGCCGCGCAGCTGGGCCTTGATCGTCTGCGCGATCAGCTTGAGCGCCTGATCGCCGCAATCGTGGCCCAATCGATCGTTGATGGTCTTGAAATGATCGGCGTCGACGATCAGCAGGGCGCCGGCATCGACGACGGCCTGGCTGCGCGCCTGTTCGAGATAGGCCTCGACCAGCATTGAAAACGCGCCGCGGTTGAACACCGCGGTCAGGCTGTCAGTTGCCGCGACAATGCTCAGATTCTTCTGGGCGATCGCCAGCTGGCGCATCTTGTACATCAGGAAAGAGAAGAACGATCCACCCAGCACAAGCGGCAGTAGCAGGTCGGTGAGCTGCGCCCAGCGCAATGCTTCGGGCGACAGCGACGGAAAATTGTAGGAATCGACAAGGAAGGCCGCCGCGATACAGATCGCCGTGCCGACAACCGTGACTGCTATGACCCTGCCCCAGCTGGTGGGCGACAGATCGACCCGCATGCCATTTCTCCCACTGTGTTCGCCATTTTGCAGCGGGAACACAAATGAAACCCTAAAATCTTACCTGCAATTCGAATGTGGTAACCAGAACAATTCCAGCAAAAGTGTGAGCGGCTTTCCGGGAAGAGCGCGTTGGGCGCTTTCCCTTCGGAATTGCCAAGACAAAGGGATAGCGCGTTTCACCGTTTCCGTTAAACGATAAAACGCTCCGGCAATCGAAAGGCGCGATCGGTTGCCTTGTGAGTGGCGACAAAAAGCCCGCCACTTGCGCGGCGGGCTTTCCGACTGGCCGGAGGCTTCTCGTCAGCGCATGTCCCTCGGGAAGTCTGGGCCATGCGGTAGGAGAGTGCCGTAAAGCCTCACGGCTGGTTCGACACTCCCGGCGAAACCTGTCTCAGCGACGCGAGATCATAAGGCATAGCTGCCGCAGATCGCTGTCGTAGGTGCCCTCGCTGGCGAGCACATCGACGCAGCGCTTCTTCATACGTGTCAGCTGGCTGTTCGACATGCTGGCGACGACACCGGGTGTCCCAGGGATGCCTGGTGTTCCAGGAGTTCCTGGCGTGCCGGGGGTACCGGGCGTACCGGGCGTGCCCGGCGTTCCGCCAATGCCGACGCCGACCCCGACGTTGATGCCGCTGCCGACGTTGACGCCGACACCGGCCTTGATACCTCCGCTGCCGCCGACCGTGGCCCCAACACCGGCCTTGATGCCACCGGCTCCGCCGACCGTCGCGCCAGCGCCGGCGTTGATGCCGCTGCTACCGCCGACTGAGGCGCCGAGGCCTGCAGTAACGCCGCTATTGCCGCCGACCGATGCGCCGGCACCGGCCTTGACCCCGCCGCTGCCGCCGATCGAAGCGCCAACACCGGCATTGATGCCGCCAGCACCGCCGATAGATGCGCCGACACCGACGCCAATTCCGCCTCCTGCATTCGCGGGAGCGGCAAAAATGACGATAATTGCACCCGCCGCCAGTGTTCTAGCGATTTTCTGAGTGATATTAACCATGACACTCTCCTCGTTGCCGTTCTGCTTTGTGCACTGCAACATGCCAGCAAATCAAAGCAGACATATGCTTATGCACTCACAGCTACGCACGAGTCTTCCTTATAGTTTCTTTATTTTTTCCAAGAATAAGGATTGTAGTTCCCAAGGTGTGCACTGGTCTTCTAAAAAAAAGTATGTTTTTGCTTCAATATTTAAACTTTGTTTAATTCTCTAAACAGAAATTCCACCGGAGTTGGAGCGGGTTGTGGCTGCGGCGGCCTGGAGCCGAAGGCCCACAAAAGGCGGGCCACCGACAGTCCAGCCACCTGGCCCCGTCAGCGGGCAGCGTTGTGCCGACATGGTCCTCAAAACCCGGCTGGGATCCGGAGCTGGCGCCGGGCATGCACGGCCGGCGCAAATGCACCGGTTAACGCTCCCGTTCATTCAAACGGAAGCGCGGTCAGGAGATCAGGCGTAGGCGCGGCCTTCGTCGGTGCGCTGGAAAAAGGCCAGATCGAGCGACACGGAAGGCCGCCCGAGAATGGTCAGGATGGTATGCGCCTGGCCGCGGTGATGGGTCTGGTGGTTGAAGACGTGTCCCAGCGCAGGCGCCAGCCGCTGCGAGACGGTGCGCATGTCGGAAACGGTCATGTAGGAGAAGCGGCCGGACAAAGCCTTTTCGGTCAAACCGCCGACCCAGTCGACAATCCGCCTGTCCTCGGCCTCACGCGCCAGCTTCAAGCCAGGCAACGCGCGATGCAGGATGGCGTCGAGTTTTGCCGGCGCGTCGCCCTCGCCGGTGAAGCGTTTCATCCAGATGCGGTCGGTGGCCAGCAGATGGTTGAGCGTGCCCATCATCGAGCCGAAAAATGCGCCGACATCGCGGTTGAACTCTTCTTCGTCAAGTGCGGCGACGGCATCGTAGATGCGGCCATTGGCCCATTGATTGTAGGCCGCGAACATCATGAAATGCTGTTTCATCTTTTTCCCGCCGACGAGTTCCGCTTCAGCCGCAGGCGCCTAATTAGACCGCGAGGACGCAGCCGCCAATGACCATTCTGTTCTATGAACTCGCCGGACACGACGCGACCCGTCCGCTCAACCGGCATTGCTGGAAGGAGGCGGCGGCGGCAGCTTAGGGAATAGGCAGTAGGCAATAGGGTCTGAGCGCTGTACTGCCTACTGCCTACTGCCTACTGCCTACTGCCTACTGCCTACTGCCTACTGCCTACTGCCACTGCCTATTCCCCACACAAGTCTCCTGATCGCCATGCCACCACCCCCCGATTTCACCGATGATTTTCGCGCCGGGCTGGTCACGCTGCTGCGCTGGCGCCGGGATGTGCGGCGCTTCGAGCGGACGGCTTTGCCCGAGGGTACGCTGGAGCGGCTGCTGGAGCTTGCCAGCATCGCGCCGTCCGTCGGTCTCAGCCAGCCGTGGCGCTTCGTGGTGGTCGACAGCGCCGAGCGGCGGGGCGCGGTGAGAGACTGTTTCGAGCGCTGCAATGCCGAGGCGCTGGCATGCTTTTCGGGCGAGCGCGCCGCGCTCTATGCCCAGCTGAAGCTCGCCGGTCTCAATGAAGCGCCCTGCCAGTTCGCGGTTTTCGCCGACCGCACGACGCAACAGGGCCACGGGCTCGGCCGCATGACCATGCCGGCAACCATCGACTATTCGGCCGTCATGGCGGTGCACACACTGTGGCTGGCGGCGCGGGCGGAAGGCATCGGCATGGGCTGGGTGTCGATCCTCGACGCCGCCGAGATGGCCGCAATCCTGGACACCCCGCCTGAGTGGACGCTGATCGGCTATTTCTGCCTCGGCTATGCCAGCGAGGAGCATGATCTGCCGACACTGGAGCGCGAAGGCTGGGAGCGCCGGCGGCAGCCGGTGGTGATCAGGCGGTAAGGCTGCCGATCACTTCGTCTCTTCCTTGGCGATGAGCTTGACGCAGATCGGGTCGCCCTTCGGCATCGGGGTGCATTGCCATTCGGGGCCGAAGCCGAAGTTCGTATTTGTGCGGCGACCCAAAAAGAGCAGCAGAACAATGCCCACGGCAGCAAAAATGCCGATAGTCAATAGGCTCCCTTTTATGTCGCCCGGCCTGAGGTGGTGGTAGGGCCAGCGCGTCCCGTCAAACATGGTCCGATGTCTTTCCGTTCGTGCGTGCCTGCGCAATCGCCATTTTCCCGCAAGCCTTGCCTTTGACCAGAGCGTTGCGAACAGCCATGCGGGCGGTCGCGGCCGAATAACGCTGCCGGGGCGCGCCCCTTGGCAATGGGCCGGGCGGCTTGTATAGAGCCCGCCACTCCACATTCCGATCTCAAGACTTTCCATCTCAAGACAAGGACGACCCCATGGCGCTCGAACGCACCTTTTCCATGATCAAGCCGGACGCGACCCGGCGCAATCTTACCGGCGCCATCACCAGGATGCTGGAAGAGGCCGGCCTGCGCGTCGTCGCCTCACGTCGCGTGTGGATGAGCCGCCGCGAGGCCGAAGGCTTTTACGCCGTCCACAAGGATCGTCCGTTCTTCGGCGAACTGGTGGAATTCATGTCATCGGCGCCGACCATCGTGCAAGTTCTGGAAGGCGAAAACGCCATTGCCAGGAACCGCGAAGTGATGGGCGCGACCAACCCCGCCAACGCCGCCGAAGGAACCATCCGCAAGGTCCACGCGCTGTCGATCGGCGAGAATTCCGTGCACGGCTCCGACGCGCCGGAAACCGCTGCTGAAGAGATCAAGTACTGGTTCTCCGACACCGAGATCGTCGGCTGAGCCGACGCGAACCAATGTATGCAAGAGGCCGGCACTTCGCCGGCCTTTTTCTTTGGTCAGGTCCCGGCTTCGGCTTCATGCCGCTTTCAACGGATGAGCGGCGTGTCCCAGAGGTCGCCGAGCAGCGTTTTCAGCTCCGTGAAACGCTTCTCGCCCAGTTCCTCGGCCCATTCCCGCTCGACGTCGAGCAGGATGTCGGCCATCTTCTGGTATGCGGCGCGCCCGCGGTCGGTGAAGTGGACGACGGTCCCGCCGCTCTCATCGGGTGCCGCCGAGCGAGTGATATAACCCATCGCTTCCAGCGTCTTCAGCAGTTGATTCATGGCCTGCTTGCTCATCGCGGCGCGCTCGGCGAGCGCGCTCGGCCGAAGGCCATCCGGGCCGGGATATTGGATCACCGCCATATGCGGCGGGCTGAGGTCCTCGAAACCCGACGCCCTGAGATCCCTGATCAGCTTGCGGTGAATGGCCATGGCCGGAACGCGCAGCAGTGCACCGATCAGCGGTGGCTTCTTTGGCGGTTCTTCCGCGGATAATGGCATTGACACTCTGGTAAATCGAGTTTACTCATTTCGGTAAATTCAATTTACCACGTGGGAGGATGAAATGCTAGACAGAGCTAGCCAGATCAGCGTCAATCCGGCCGACGAGACAATCAGCCATGGCGGCCTTGCCGTGCGCTTCCTGCTTACCGGCGACCAGTCGAACGGCAGCATCGCCGCCTTCGAACTGACGGTCGCCGGCTCGCAGCGCCTGCCCGCCCCGGCGCACAGCCACGATCACTATGAAGAGACGATGTACGGGATCGAAGGCGTGCTGACGCTGACCGTCGACGGACACCGGCACGATATCGGGCCTAGGCAGGCGCTGTGCATTCCGCGCGGCGCGGTCCATCGCTTCGACAACGACACCGCCGCGACCGCCAAGGTGCTGTGCGTGGTGACACCGGCGGCGATCGGCCCGGAATATTTTCGCGAGGCCTTCGCCATCTTCAGCACTGGCGGCCCGCCAGACCGCACCAGGCTGATGGACCTGATGCGCCGGTTCGGCCTGACGCCGGCGCCCCCGCCGCCGCAGTCTTGATTCTTAGCTCGCTGCGTTGAAGCGCAAGATATCGTGGCCGTCCTTGTCGGCGATGATCAGCTTGCCGCCATCGACACGGTATGACGCCGCCTTGGCGAGCGCCTCGAACAGCGCCTTTTCCTCGGCCATGATCTCCGGCGCGCAGGCCTTGTAGGTCGAGCCGATGTCGCTGATGACGATGGTCTCGCCATCGACCTTGGCGGTGGCGAAATAGGCGTTGCACGGGCCGCTGCCGCCCGCCTTGCCGGCTTCGCTGACCCGGAACGTCGCCTGCGGCTCCGAAATCACGCCGATACCGTCGATATATTCGACTAGCCAGCTCTGGCCGAACAGCGAGGCCGAGGTCGGCTTGTCGCTCGGCGCCATTTTCAGCACAATGGCCTGCGGCGCCTCGCTGAGCGGATCGACCTGATAGCGCGAGTCCGTGACGAACAGCAGCTTGTCGTCGGCGATGATGCGCGCCTGCAGCGCATAGGTCATGTTGGGCCGGATCACCGTTGGATCGAAGCTGATCTCGAACTTGATCGGCACCTGGCCGGCCGGCGCTACCTTGCGCTCGCCGACAATGGCGGCCGGCGCATCGGCCAGCGATACATCGGCAAGTTGAACCGACAGCACGGCGTTGGGCGGCAGCGCGATGCGCTCGCGATACATCACCTCGCCCTTCAGGGTTTTCTCGGCGGCGACGGAAGGCTCGGGAACGGCCAGAACGCCGATAACCAGCGGCACAAAACCGAAGACGAAGAATTCGGCGATCCTGTCCAGCATGCCCTTGCTCCCTTTTTGGCCGATGCGATTTGGCCAAGGGAATGCGGTCAATACATGGCTGCGCCGAGATTTATTCGGGCCGCGCCTTCCAGCGCGCCGCAGCCTGGTCGTCGGCGTCCTTGGCCTCGACCCAGCCGCCATCGGTGCCGTCCACGCGGTGCTCCTTCTTCCAGAAGGGTGCACGCGATTTCAGGAAATCCATCAGGAAATTGGCCGCTTCGAACGCCGCCTGCCGGTGCGAGGACGCTGCCACCACCAGCACGATGTTTTCGCCCGGTGCGATCTTGCCGTGGCGATGGATGACGGTCAGCCCTTGCAGCGGCCAGCGCTGAAGCGCCTCGCGGGCGATGCGGGTGATTTCGGCCTCGGCCATGCCGGGATAGTGCTCGAGTTCCAGGGCCGACAGCTGGCCCTGCTCGTCGCGGCAAAGTCCTGAGAAGGACACTACAGCGCCGATGTCGGCGCGACCCTCGGTCAGTTTCGCGATCTCGGCGGCAACGTCGAAATCGTCGCGCTGGATGCGCACCGTCGGCGCGCCGGACATGGTGTCAGCCCCCGGTCATCGGCGGAAACAGCGCGATCTCGCGCGCGCCGGCTATCTTCTCGCGATGCTCGACATGTTCCTGGTTGATGGCGACGCGGATCACATCAGGATATTGCAGCGCGTGCTCATATTCCTCGCCACGCGATTTCAGCCAGCGCAGGAGGTCGGCCACCGTCTCGATACCGGCGGGCAGTTCGACATCCTCTTCCGGCTTGCCGATCCGTTCGCGCACCCAGGCGAAATAAATGAGCCTGGTCGACATCTCACTCGTCCATGATGTGCTTGAGGCCGGCGCGGAAATAGTCGTAGCCGGTGTAGAGCGTGACGAGGGCTGCGATCCACAGCAGCACCAGTCCGGTCTGCGTGGTCAGCGGGAAGATCTTGTCGCCGGCAGGCCCGGCCAGCAGGAAGGCGATGGCGACCATCTGGATGGCGGTCTTCCATTTGGCGAGCTGCGTCACCGGCACCGAGACTTTCAATGCCGCCAAATATTCGCGCAGCCCCGAAACCAGGATTTCGCGGCACAGGATGATGATTGCCGCCCACAACGACCAGCCTGCGATGCCGGCATGGCGGTCGGTGTCGGCGGCGAGCAGCAGCAGGCAGGTGGCGACCAGCAGTTTATCGGCGATCGGATCCAGCATCTTGCCGATGTTGGACGTCTGCTGCCAGGCGCGCGCCAGATAGCCGTCGAGATAGTCGGTGATCGAAGCCAGCAGGAAGATGATCAACGCCGACCAGCGGGCGAAGTCGCTCGATTTCAGATGCCCCTCGAGAAAAAAGCACAGCACCACCAGCGGCACCGCGACGATGCGGGCATAGGTAAGCATGTTAGGCAGGTTGAACGCGCGCTTGGCCATATCTCAGGGACTCTTTCTGCCTGCGTACTCAAATCAGAACCGGATGTAGGGGGTCAACAGGCGAGATTCGATTGGCCAGACGAAAATAGCGCGCGATTGCCGGGATTCGAGTGGCCTGCGAGAAAAGAACGGCTGCTGCCATTTGATCGGGACAGCGGCGTCACCGGCGCTCAGCTCTCATGGAAATGATTGTAGACGAGCTTGGCGACCTGCTCTGAAATACCGTCGACCTTGACCAGATCCTCGACTGCCGCGCGGCTGACCGCCTTCGCAGTGCCGAAGGCCAGCAGCAGCGCGCGCTTGCGGCCGGGACCGATGCCGGCGATCTCGTCGAGCGGGCTCTTGACCAATTCCTTCTTGCGCCGCGCGCGGTGCGAACCGATGGCGAAGCGATGCACCTCGTCGCGCAGCCGCTGGACGAAATAGAGCACGGGATCGCGGACGGGCAGCGAAAACGAGTCCCTGCCTCTGACGAAGAAACGCTCGCGGCCGGCATCGCGGTCCTGGCCCTTGGCGATGCCGATGGCCGCCACGCGATCCTCGATGCCGAGGTCGGCGAGGATCTTGCGCACCGCGCTCATCTGGCCCTGGCCGCCATCGATCAGGATGACGTCGGGCCAGGCCGGGAAGCTGCCGGAGATGTCTTCTTCGATGTCGTCGCCTGCTCCACCGGCTGCCGCGTCGTCGGGAACGACATCGCCATGTTCCTTCAGCAGCCGCGAAAAGCGCCGTTCCATCACCTCGCGCATCATGCCGAAATCGTCACCGGGCGTGATCTCGGTCGAGCGGATGTTGAATTTGCGGTACTGGTTCTTCACAAACCCTTCCGGCCCGGCGACGACCATGGCGCCAACGGCGTTGGTGCCCATAATATGCGAATTGTCATAGACCTCGATGCGCACCGGCGGCTTCGGCAGGCCGAAGGTCTCGGCAAAGCCGGCGAGCAGCCGGCCTTGCGTGGAGGTTTCGGCCAGGCGGCGGCCGAGCGCCTCGCGGGCATTCTGCAGCGCGTTGTCGGTCAAATCCTTCTTCTCGCCGCGCTGCGGCACCGAGATCGACACTTTACGGCCGGCGCGGGTGGACAGCGCTTCGGCCAACAGTTCCTGATCCTGGACGCCTCGCGACAGAAGGATGTTCCGTGGCGTCGGCTTGTCGTCATAGAACTGCGCCAGGAACGAGCCCAGCACTTCCGCCCCCTCCAGTGCCGGATCGGCCTTGGGGAAATAGGCGCGGTTGCCCCAGTTCTGGCCGGTGCGGAAGAAAAACACCTGGATACAGACCTGGCCGCCCTCCTGATGGATGGCAAAGACATCGGCCTCGTCGACCGTGGCCGGGTTGATGCCCTGATGGCTCTGCACATGGGACAGTGCAGCCAACCGGTCGCGATAAATGGCGGCGCGCTCGAAATCGAGCTCCTGCGAGGCCTGCTGCATGGCGGCAGAGATTTCGGTCTTCACCTTCTGGCTGCGGCCCGACAGAAAATCCTTCGCCTCGCTGACCAGCTCGGCATAGTCGCTATGCGAGATCTCCCCGGTACATGGACCGGCACAGCGCTTGATCTGGTAGAGCAGGCACGGCCGGGTGCGGTTTTCGTAAAAGGAGTTGGTGCAGCTCCTGAGCAGGAAGGCGCGCTGCAGCGAATTGATGGTGCGCCCGACCGCGCCGGCCGACGCAAAAGGTCCGAAATAGTCGCCCTTGCGCGAGCGCGCACCGCGATGCTTGTAGATGCCGGGCGAGACGTGATCGCCGGTCAACAGGATGTAAGGGAACGACTTGTCGTCCCGCATCAGCACATTGAAACGCGGCCGCAAACGCTTGATGAGATTGGCCTCGAGCAGCAGCGCTTCGATTTCGGTGCGGGTGACGACGAACTCCATCGTCGATGTCTCGCGCACCATGCGGCCGATGCGGGCGGTGTGGAACCGGCCTTGCGCGTAGTTGGTCACCCGCTTCTTCAGGCTGCGCGCCTTGCCGACATAAAGCACGTCGCCGGCGGCGTTCATCATGCGGTAGACGCCGGGCGCATTGGGCAGCCGCTTGACCAGTGTCTGGATGACCTCGGCGCCGACCATGCCGTCGGCGTCGCCGGCATGCGGCGCCCAGTCTATCGCGGTGAAGGCGACATCGGGCCCGGTGGCCTCGGGCTCGACGATCTCCTCGACCGCCTCATCCTCAAGGTCGATGTCGGGCGGCATATCGTCAGCGGCGCCGGCGCGCGTCTTGTGTTTCTGGTCTGCGGGACTCATTCCACCATGCCTGCCACATCCGGCGTCTGCCATGCAAGATGCTGGCCGCCGTCGAGCGCGATCATCTGGCCGGTCACCGAGCGCGCATCCCAGAGATAGCGAATGGTGGCGCCGAATTCGGCCAATTGCGGGCCGCGCTTCAGAATCAGGCCATCGACCTGCTTCTGGAAATCATCATCGTCCTGGCGCGTATTCTTCAGAGTCGGACCGGGACCGATGGCGTTGACGCGGATGCGCGGACCGAGCGCCTGTGCCAGCATTTCGGTCTGCGTCCACAAGGCCGACTTCGACAGCGCATAAGAGAAATAGCGCGGCGTCGGCCGCCAGACGCGCTGGTCGATGATGTTGACGATCAGCCCCTCCTGCCCTGGCGGCAAGGCGCGGGCGAAGTTTTGCGCCAACAGCGCCGGCGTCTTCACATGGATGGCGAAGTGAAGGTCCCATGCCGCCCAGTCGAAGTCCTCGACGCTATCGTCGACGAACAGCGACGCATTGTTGACAAGAAGCGTGACCGGGCCGAGCGCTGCCGCGGCGCGGCCGACGAGATCGCCAACCGCATCCATGTCGGTCAGATCGGCGGCTACCACGCCGGCGCGGCCGCCTCCGTCCCTGATGCTCGCAGCCAGCGCGTCGGCCTCGGCGGTCGAGCGGTTGGCGTGGATGGCGACGGCAAAACCGTGCGCGGCCAGATCCTCGACGATCGCCTTGCCGATCCGCTTCCCCCCGCCCGTCACCAGCGCCGTTCCGGCGGCTTCGATCATCTGTCAATCCTCAATCTGCGCCTCAATTCGGCTGGCGGCACATTGTGACGCGACCAGGGGTTAAATGCCGTTTCCACCTGGGGCAGGAATGTGGCGAAACGGCTTTTTCGCCGCCGGCACCGCCCCGGATTCGGGTCGGCAGGACCGCAATATAGGACGCTGAACCCGTTGCACCAAGCCGAGTGCAGTGCAGCATCGCCTGCGTACTGACATTTCGCTGTTGCGAAGATGCAACGTCAAGCTTCGGCCTCATTCGTGCCGGGGAATGACCCATTTTCAGGTTCGCTGCCGCCGCATTTTGACACGACATTCGGAACCGTTGAGTGCCAGATCCGTTTCACCCCCCGGACGGGTTGATGGCGCTCAGGACAAACAAGCCTACGTGTCTTGTGGCTTAAGGAGTAAACAACAATGCAAACCAATCTCAAATTCGCGCCGCTCGCGGTTGCGCTCGGGCTCTTCGCCCTCAGCGGTACCGCTTTTGCTGCCGATGTCGTCTCGGAAGAGCCCCCGGCGCCGGCCCCGATCGCCGAGCTCCCCGTCGCTTCCTGGGCCGGCCCGTATGCCGGTCTCAGCGCCGGCTACGGCTTCAGCGGTCATGCCAAAGTCCAGGACGGCGGCCCCGACATCAAGACCAAGGGCTTTGTCGGCGGCGTTTTCGGCGGCTACCAGTGGCAGCAGGAAAACTTCGTGTACGGTGCTGAAGCCGATCTCGGCTACAATGGCGTCAAGGGTGACAGCGGCGGCGTCAATTCCAAGGGCGGCTTCGAAGGCTCGCTGCGCGCCCGTCTGGGTTACGCCGTGACCCCGGAAATCCTGCTCTACGGCACCGGCGGCGGCGCCCTGAAGAACCAGAAGGTCTCGGTCCCCGGCGACAGCGACAGCAACACCATGCTCGGCTGGACGGCCGGCGTCGGCACCGACATCAAGATCACCGACAATGTGTTCGGCCGTGTCGAGTACCGCTACACCGACTTCGGTTCCAAGAGCTTCGACAGTGTCGGCACCAAGGTCAAAGAGAGCGACAACCGCGTCACCTTCGGCGTCGGTATGAAGTTCTAACTGTCGTTCAAGCCACGACACAAGAAAGCCGGGCCTCGCGCCCGGCTTTTTTTGTTTCGCCCGTCAGGCCGGCACAGCCACCTTCAGCTCCGGAAACTTCTCATCGAAACGCGCTGCCCAGCGGGTCAGGCGGCCGCGGCCCTTTTCCCATTTGCCGGCGAAGCGCAGAGCGAGGTAGCCGAGGCAGGCACGCAACGCCAGCTGGCCAAGCGTGATCTTCTTCGGCAGCTTCGGCGGATTGGCGTTGAGGAAATCGAGTGCGGCGGTGATCTTGGTCCACTGGCGATCGAGCCAGGGTTGATAGACCATCTCCTCCGGACGCGTGCGCCGCTCATAGACCATCGACAGCGCGCAGTCGCATATGCCGTCGGCCAGCGCCTCCAGCACTTCGGCCTCGAGGCGCTTGTCGGCATTGCGCGGCAACAACAGGCTCTTCGAAGCGCGGTTGAGATGCTGGGTGATCGCGCGGCTGTCGTGGATCGAGCGGCCGTCGTCGAGCACCAGCACCGGAATCTTGCCGAGAGGATTGGCTGACATCAGTTCAGCAGGCTTGTCCTCGGTCTTGACCGGCACTAGCTCGACGGCAATGCCGGCATGGAGTGCTGCCATGCGCACCTTGGAACTGTAGGGGGATGAGGACGCGTAGAGCAGCTTCGGCATGATCGGTTCCCTGTTTTCGGACGGCCAGTGCATGTCGCTCAAAAATGCGGTTCCGGTCTTGAGAACGACGCGCGTAAAACAAAGGTCTAGAGCGCGTCGCCTGAACCCCATCGAATGCGACCGCCTTAGTGTTGGCCGATCTTCCCTGAGGGAGCAACTGCCAGAAGGGCAAAACCAGGCGGCCAATCCGCCGACAATGAAATCGCCAATGCATGTCTCACAGAAGTGGCCTCAATTTCGAGAGAACGACATGGATCAAAACAAGGCCTAAATCACCACAAAAAAGCTCCCGGGAATCTGCCAGTCGGCAAAGTTCCCGGGAGCTTTGAGATGGAACGTCGTTACTTCTTCTTGGCGGCTGGCTTTTTGGCCGGTGCAGCCTTCTTCACAGCTGCCGTCGACTTGGCGGCGGCGGCCTTCATCGGAGCCTTGGCGGCGGGTTTTGCCGCTGCCTTGGCTGCCGGCTTCTTGGCGGCGGGCTTGGCTGCTGCCTTCGCAGCAGGCTTCGCCACAGCCTTGGCGGCCGGCTTCTTGGCGGCGGGTTTCGCTGCTGCCTTGGCGGCGGGTTTTGCTACTGCCTTAGCTGCCGGCTTTGCCGCTGCCTTGGCGGCCGGCTTTGCCGCTGCCTTCGGTGCTGCCTTCTTTACTGCTGCAGGTTTCGCGGCAGCTTTCGGTGCCGCTTTCTTTGCCGGCGCTTTCGCCGCCGGCGCCTTCGTCGTGGTCTTTGCCATGCGATGCCCCTTGCGTTTGTGCCGATGGCCGTGAGTGACCCGGCGAGCTAATGCATATCTGACTCGTGCGTATCTAGCCAGCGAAGCATTACATAGAATTTCGCAGATTAAGTTTCGGTTACGCTGAGAGCATGATCGCAATGATCGGCACAGAAATCGGCAAGAAATCTTCCCGCTTCGCAGCGAACTGTTGCGAGAGAAATCTCTGATATCGCGACTCACACGTTCTTCTCGTCAAGCTCACATTCTCTTGCAACGCCGTCGATCTCACGCGGTCATCGGCGGCCTATTGGATGGCAACAATCATCGCACCGCAGAGGCTGATCTTGCTTCATCCCCACGGTTGCAGGAACAGCACTAAACTAAACGCGAGCTTTTTACTCGTATATCGAAAGTGGTTGGATGGAAGCCAGGAAAGACAGTACTTGAAGGGACAGCCTGTTGTGTTGGACGTTTCCCAGACGAGAAGGGAGATCGCCAGCTTCGGCGCAAGAGATGCCCAACGGAAATGGGAAACGAAAGATCGGGGAATCCTCCTCCCGGGAAGCCGCGGTCCCTTGGAAGCCAACGGGTGCGGGCCCCTAAGCGCCAACCCGTTCGCGCACCTGCAGCCGGCGCGAAGGCTCGGCGTGGTGGAGGTGGACGGCAAACGTATCCCACGGCGGCGCAATGCCGATCTGCATCAGGATCCGCCCGATCTCGCCGCGGTGATAGCCGCCATGCGTGACGACATGTGTCAGCATTTCCTGGCGTGACATCATCGCCCTGTCGCCGTTGGTGAAGGTGAAAGGCACAGGCTCTGACATGAGCTTTGGCGAGACGGCTTCGATATAGTCGAGATACCAACGATCCACCGCAGCGACATCAGCGCTCAATTCATCGAGTGCCGGTGTGTCCTCGGTGTTGTCGGACGCATAGCCATGACGCGTGCCGGAAAGATGCGCGGCGAATATCTTCGATACGACAAGGTTGTGGTTGATGAGACGGGTCGCCGTGTGGCGCTGATCGACATGCTCCTGCTGGTCGAGGCCCGCAAGCTTCTGCAGCAATTCACCATTCGCCCAGGCTTGATAAACGAAGAGGCTGCGGAGCAAATCCAGCGCGTCCATGGTCTGTATCCTTTGCAAAAAATGTGAGTATATTATCTATATTCTTGGCTGCTGGAGCAGACATGTCTACTCGCATTGCAAAGCCGCGCTCACGCATGCGCAAGCAGCCGCGCCAGGCGCGTTCGAGAGCGACGGTCGAGGCGATCATCGAAGCCGGTGCTCATGTTCTAAGCGCGCTCGGCTGGGCCGGCTTCACCACCAACAAGGTGGCCGATGCGGCCGGCGTCAGCATCGGCTCGCTCTATCAATATTTTCCCGACAAGCTGTCGCTGGTCGAAGCAATTCGCCGGCGACATTTCGATCAGGTGCTGTCGGTGATCGCCGAATCAACAGAAGGCGACAAGCCGCTCAAACGATTCGCGCAGGAGTTGGTGCGCGGCATGATCGATGCGCACAGCATCCATCCGACGCTGCATCAGGTGCTGCTCGACGAGGCGCCGGGCGATCGCGGCTCACGCGCCGCCCATGCCTCGTTCCAATCGCGCTATCTCGATCACTACACGGCGGCGGTGGCGCAATATCGCAGGCGCAGAAAGGACAATGAGACCGTGGCCCGGGTGCTGTCCTCAGCGGTCGAGGGCGTCATCCACAATGCCGCGCGGCGAGACATGCTCGACGCGCCGGAACTGCAGAAGCAGTTGGTCGAGCTGATCTGCGCTTACGTATCTGGTGGGAAGGCGATGTGAGGCAGCGGCAGCAGTTCGGAGATTGGCGAAACCGGAGCGACATCAGATCTCCCCCTTGCAGGAGATGGCAGGTGCAACGGCGGTTCTTATCCGACCTTAGCGCAGGACGCGGCAGCGGCCGTTGTAGACCATCCAGCGGTCGAAGCCCGAGACGCAGAATTCGACATTGTCGCCGATCGAGGCAAAACCCTGGCCTTCCTCGATCAAGTACCAGATGGTGCGGGCGCGGCCGTCGGAAAGGCTGACGGTGGCGCCGCAATAGCGGCGGCCGATCGGCCATTCTTCGCTGGCCGGGAGATAGCGATGCTGGTGGATGCGTTGGAAATCGGTGATCGAAACATCCGGCAGATGCGGCACGTGATGCACCTGGTAGGAGAAGCGGCTGGAGATTTTGCTTAGCACCCAGGCCTCGCCGCAAACGCCGCTGTCCTCGTCGGAATAGACGGAAAGATCGGCGGCCTGCGCTGGCTGGCCAAAGGGTGCGGCCAGCGGCGTGCAAAGCGAAATCAGGGCAGCAAAAGCGGATTTGGCAAAGCGAGTCATGGCAGCCTCTCAAAGGTCGACTGCGCCCACTTTGCGGATTCGGCGGCGCGCGGTCAAGCGGTCGCACTGACGATGGTTTCCCGCTCCGCAACCGGTTTTGCCGGTGCGAAGCTGCGAAACCACGTCCTGACCTTTGAAAAAGCTCGCCTTGCCCATTTAGGAAAAGCGGCCTGCCATGGCCGGCGGGGTGCTGAAACCCGGTTCAGCCTTGCTTGGCGTCGCCCTTCGGTATGGCGGCCGGGTCCATCCACATCGCTTCCCAGACGTGGCCGTCAGGGTCGGCCAGGCTGCGATTGTACATGAAGCCATAATCCTGCTGGGCGTTGATGTCGGCGGCGCCGCCATTTTTCGCCGCCGCCTCGTTCATCGCATCGACCGCCGCGCGGCTGTCGCAGGACACGGCAAGCATGACCTCGCTCGAGCTGGCGGGTGGGATGGGGCGGTTGGTGAATTGACGCCATTTGGCGTGGGTGAGCAGCATGACGTTGATGGTTTCGCTCAGCACCATGCAGGCTGCGGTGTCGTCGGTGAAGTGCGGGTTGTTGTCGAAACCGAGAGCTTTGTAGAAGGCCATCGACGCAGCGAGGTCGGCGACGGGCAGGTTGACGAAGATCATACGGGGCATAGGGTCTCCTTGACAGTACACAGTTGAAACCGGACCGGCGTTGCGCCGGACCATCCTTCGATGCCTTCTCTCAAGGCACCGGTTTTGCTTTGCCGCGCAGCCTCTCGGTCTACACCTTCTGCATCGCTTCGACCTCTTCGATGAAGCCGAGCAAAACTGCATCTCGGCCACCGTGTATTTCTCCAGCAATGCGGCACCTGCCTCGAAGATCGGATGGTAGCAGCGCCGGACGAGTTCCTCGGTCTTCTTGCCCGCCGCTGCCATAACCTTGCGCCTGTCACCGGGATCCGGCTGGCGGCTGACGAAGCCGCGCTTTTCCAGCCGGTCAATCAACGTCGTAGCCGCCGCCGGCGTGAGATTTGTCTCCCTCGCTACGACGTTTGCCGGCCGCGGGCCGTGACTGATCGCGCCAGCGGCGCTCGGCAGCGCTCAGCACATAGATTTCGGCAACGGTCCCATCGAACGTTTCAACGGCATCCTGCCAGCGCGACATCGCGAAGCCTATCGCGTTGACCAGTTCCTTTTTTGTCGATCTTGGCTTCGATTCGAAATCTAATAATTAGATATCTATCTATCTGATTCTGGGATTAGCGTCAACGCCAAGCCGATTAGATGTGCATCTCCATGGTTTCGGTTCGTTCAACACAACTGAGCATTCGCGGATGGCGCCACCGTCAAAACTTCTAGCGACTTTGTGTCTTTGCCGCGGGCGTCGCCCGCTGCGAAGCGTCGCTACTCCCCGGCCAGCCATTCCAGCGACCAGTGCGCCGGCTTTTCGACCGCCAGCAATCTGTGCAGGACCGGCAGCACGATGCGCAGTTCGCGCTCCAGCGTGAAGGGCGGGTTGACCACCACCATGCCGCTGCCGTCGAGGCTTGGTTCACGCGATGCCGGCCGGATCTCGAACTCGATGTCGAGCAGTTTTGGAACGCCGGATTGCTTGAGCGCCTTGCGGAAGGCGATGATCGCTTTGCGGTCCTTGATTGGATACCACAGCGCGTAGATGCCACCCGGCCAGCGCCTGTGCGCTTTCTGCATGCCATCGACCAGGCGGTCGAATTCGCCGACTTCCTCGAACGGCGGATCGATCAAAACCAGGCCGCGCTTTTCCTTCGGCGGCAGATGCGCGCCAAGCGCCAGCCAGCCGTCGAGTTCGATCACCCTTGTCTGGAAATCGCCGGCAAACAGCGTCTTCAGCCTGGCGGCATCTGCGCCGTGCAGTTCGATCGCCGACAACCGGTCCTGCTTTCGCATGAGGTGCCTGGCGATCAATGGCGAGCCCGGATATTTCTTCACCCCGCCATCGGGATTGAGCGAACGCACCGCTTCAAGATAGGGGGCAAGCAGCGCAGCCGCCGATTTTTCGATCGGGGCGTGGATGAGGCGGCCGATGCCGCCTTGCCATTCGCCGGTCTTTTGCGCTTCCGCCGACGAAAGATCGTAGCGGCCAATGCCGGCATGAGTGTCGACGACACGGAACGCCTTGTCCTTCTGCTTCAGATAGTCGAGCAGAAGGCTGAGCACGACATGCTTGACGACGTCGGCGAAATTGCCGGCGTGATAGGCGTGACGGTAGTTCATGCCGCGCTCATGTCGAGGAGCCTCTGCCCCAACGCGGCGGTCGCGGCTTCGAGTTCGGGTTCTCCGGCCGGCGACCGCCGAAAGCCAGAGTAAGCAGGAAGCCGATCAGGCCGACGGCCATCAGCCCATAGCCAACCGGCCGTGCGCGTTGATCGATCTCACCGGCGCCGGAGCGCAGTATCAGATCCACTGCGCGTATCGGGATATCGTCGGCGTCGCCCGGGCCGGCGGTGAAGAGATAGGCGCCGGGACTGACGGTTTCGATCACGCCGGCCTCGTCGCGAAAGATCTTGTCGGGCAGTTGCGGGCTGACCTGGCGCGGATTGTCGGCGTGGTTGAATTGCAGCGTCGAGGCAAGCACCGTGCGCCCGGCTGTGGCGGCAGTCAGCGTCAGCACGGTGCGCTGCTGCGAGACAATGCGCTCGGCCTTTGCCGTCAGGTCGACCAGCACTCTGACCGGCGCGTCGCCAGCTTTCAGCGTCACCGTCACAGGCCTAAACCGTCCCTGGTCGTAGACGCGCCAGGCGCCGATCTCGTGGCCGGAGAAATTGCTCATGGCCCAGGGATAGACGAAGCCAATGGCGGCGCCGGCAAGCAGTATCAGGACAAACAGAAAGCGCATTGAGGAGATCCGGGTGTTCGACAGATTGCCAATAACGCCCTGAAGGCCAAAAAGCGATGGCTGACGCAGCGGAGCCACCTTTGTGGAGTCCGTTGGCGGCACGCAAGCCATGTGGCACTTATGGCGAATGAAGCCTTCCGCAGAAGCATTGACTCGTCTTTTCCAACCGATGCCGGTGGCTCATGCCCAATAGCACCGTGCTGATCACCGGTGCCCGCGCGCCGGTGGCGCTGCACCTGGCGCGGCTGCTGCATGGCGCCGGTTGCCGGGTGATCCTGGCCGACAGCCCGGCCCGGCCGATCGCCGCAGCGAGCACGGCCTGCGCCGCCTACCATCGCCTGCCGCCGCCGCGCTTTGCCGCCGACGCCTATGCCAAGGCGGTGGAAGCGCTTGTCCGCGCGGAAGGCATCGAACTCGTTATCCCGACCTGCGAGGAAGTCTTTTATCTCGGTCGTCTCTGGCAGCACCGCGCCATGCCGGCCCGCCTCTTCGCACCCGAGATGGCGATGCTCGCCCGCGTTCACGACAAGCATGCCTTCATCCGGCTGGCGCAGAGCCTTGGGCTCGACGTGCCGGAAACGATACTGCTGCAAAGCGAGGCCGATCTCGACGGCGTTCGTGGCCAATCGCGCGAATTGGTGTTCAAACCTGTGTGGTCACGTTTTGCCCGTGACGTACTGCTGCGGCCATCGCCGGACGAACTCGACGCCGTCCGCCCCTCGCCCGCCGCTCCTTGGGTGGCGCAGCGCTACATCGCTGGTGAAGAGATCAGCGCCTATGCGGTGGCGGTCGAGGGTGAACTCAAAGCGCTGGCGCTCTACAGTTCGCTCTATCGCGCCGGCATGGGCGCCGGCATCTGTTTCGAGCCAGTCGGGGATGCGGCTGCCCGGCGCTTCGTCGAAACCTTCGTCGCCGGCGCCGGCTGGACCGGCCAGATCTCCTTCGACCTGATGCGCGAGAATAACGGCACGGTGCTGCCACTGGAGTGCAATCCGCGCGCCGTGAGCGGCCTGCACTTCTTTCGCGATCCGCGGCGCTTCGCCGACGCGGTCCTGGAGGATGGCGCCGAGGTGAAGCCCGACGTGACGGCGCCGCAGACGGTGAGGCTTGCGATGTGGATCTACGGGATGCCGGCGGCACTGCGCTCCGGTGGTCTCGGCCGCTTCCGTCAGGCGATGCACGATGCCGATGAGCTGCTCGACTGGCCGGGCGACCCCGCGCCGAAGCGGGCGCAGTGGCGCACGCTGGCCGAGATCGCCGGCACAGCACTGCGCCAGCGCATCAGCCTTCAGGCTGCGTCGACGCGCGATATCGAGTGGAATGGGCCGGAGCAGGACTAGTCGAGTTGAAGCGGAACTTCCCGTTTTCAGCTGAGTGCGTAAGTCCTGCTAAGGTTGCCTAAACGGGATTAACTGGCTTTGCGGACAATTGCAGGCCAAGCGCCTTGGTTACGCCCAGCAATGTACTGAGGCGCGGATCGCCCTTTTCGCTCAGCGCCTTGTAGAGTGCCTCTCGGGTCACGCCGGCGTCCTTCGCTATGCTTGTCATGCCGCGGGCGCGCGCGACAATGCCGAGGGCGTGCGCAATATAAGTCGCGTCCCCGGTCTCGAACGCATCAGCGAGCAGTTCGGCTTGAGACTCAGCATCATCAAGATATTCGGCGGCGTCGAATGGTGTGGTTCTGAGGGTCATATCAAACTTCCTTTGCCATTTTCCTGGCTTTTCCGATGTCCCTGTCCTGCGAGCCTTTGTCACCGCCGCAGAGCAGGATAATGACCGTGTTGCCGCGCCGGACGAAGTACACGCGGTATCCCGGACCGTAATCTACGCGCAATTCTCCTATGCCATCGAAGAACTTGGCGTCTCCCAACAGCCCAGCCTGAACGCGGACAATCCGTTGGGTGATCTTCTTTACGGCGCGAATGTCCGTGAGCCCTCTGAGCCATTTTCGGAATTCGTCAGTGGATCGAACTTCGATCATCCGTGAACTATAATTTACAGCAGAACTGGAATCAAGTGCCGTGAACTTTAGATTACAACTCGATTTGGTGCACCCGCGGCTCTGCCGCCGCCGGTGGCATCTTGCCGTCGATGATCGCCGCTATGTCGCGGCGCAGGAAATCCAGCGGGCCGATCGCCGGCTGAACCTGCGGCGATATACGGGCGTTGTCGCTGGCCGATTTCAGCACACGGCGATCCTGCTGCAGGGCAAAGGCAAAGAGCGGCCGGAAAGCAAGCGCCTTGAGTTCGCCGAACAGGCCCTGTCGCGGGCCGATCAGCCAGCCGACGCCTTCGACGGTCCGTTCGTCCGCCTGACGCAAATGGAAAGTGGTCGCCAGCGCCAAGCCGCCCTTGCCCCAATATTCGAGTTCGACGATGCCGGGATGGCGGTAGCGGCCGATGGTCCTGGCGCGCTCGCCTTCCAGTAGCCGGCTGACCAGCCCCTGTTGGCGGTCCTCGCCGGTGTAGCAGCTTTCGACCCAGCCCTTGCCGCCGGTCACCTCGACGCGCACGAGATGGCGCTTTGCGGTCAGGCCGCGCAGCACACCCTTGTGGGTGAAGTGGGTGTGAGTGGCGTCGAGAATGTTCTCGGCGGCGTCGAGCACCGTCGATCGCGCCGAGCTTCGCACCCGCTTCACGACGACATCCTTGCCTTGCATGCAATGGAGATAGGGCTCGCCCTCAGGCGTGCCTGCCGAGACGAAGACGACGCCGTCGCGCTCGATCGCGCTGTAGCGGCGGATACGGTAATGCGGGACGTCGCCGACATGGCCGGGAATGGCGGTGCAGCGCCCTTCCCCATTGTAGCGCCAGCCATGATAGGGACATTCGATCTCGCCACCGACGACCTTGCCGGTCGAGAGTTCGACCAGGCGGTGAGCGCAGCGGTCGAAGAGGGCGGCAATGCCTTTCGCCGAGCGGAACAGCACCAGTGGCGCGCCGTCGAACAGGATGCGCTTCGGCTTGGCTTTGATGTCGGCAGACCGCATCACCGCCTGCCAATAGTCTTTGTCTTTCTGCTGCCGGGTGTCGCTCAAAGTTCAAATCTCCTGAGCAGGGGAATGCCGATCTTCGCGAGCACAAATTCCATGATACGCACTGCAGCGCGCTGGCGGCGCCGAAGATGGCCGGCATAGACGGCGTTGTACTCCACCGTTGCCACGGCGCCGCGCAAGCGTTTGAAGGCGGCGGCACCGGCGCTCATGTTGAAGAACAGGCCGTGCGCCATCGCATGGTCCTGCGCGATCGCCATCATCATGCGGTAGAGCCCTTCGCTCACTGGAAGACTTGTGTCGTAGCCAACGATTGGCTGCGTCAATGTCCTGCCGTTCTGAGACAAAGCGGCGACTGCGACCAGTTCACCGCCGGGACGACGCAGGCCTGCCAGTTGCAGGATGCCGCGACGGTGCGTCTCACCGATATAGCGGGCGGTGTAGTGCGGGTTGAGTGGCGTATATTTGTCGAGATAGAGCATCCGGTAGAGCGCTTCGGAGCGCGCATAGTCGGCCTCGGTGAAGTCGCCATTGCCGACCCGCTCGAACGGCGTCGTGCGCAGCCGCTTGCGGTCGCGCTTCATGTCGTTGGTCATGGCCGAACCGCGCCCGGCGAAGATGTAGATTTGCCGCGCCGCCAGCATTCGAAAACCCTCCGCCTTCAGCGCTGCGATTGTCGAGGGATCGGCGATCTCGCTCAGGGAGCGGATGAGAACAGCGCGATCGGGAAAACGCGCCGTGAGATCGTCGCGGATCGCAGCGACCGCGTTGCGATCGAGCAGCGGCACCGGATTGGTCGAATAGAGCCAGTTGTTGACCTGAACCTGATGGTCGAGGCCGCTCATCCTGACCAGCGGCGCGCACAGGCCAATCAACATGCGGATCGCTCTTTGCAGCACGGGCGACGAGACGAAATTGCGGGTCTCGTCGATGGCGTAGTCGATATAGGCGCTGGACGGGCAGCAGATATAGCAGTTCGGCGCCTCGCTTCTGTCGTTCAGCGTCAGTGGAAAAAAGCGGCCAGCGATCTCGAAGGCCTCGACGGCGACCGTCAGATTTCGCACGAGGTCGCGCACCGGCACCTCGTTAAAAAGCTGAACGAAGGCTTCGACCTCACGCGGGTTGATTTCTACCCGGTTCGTCTGATCGAGTGGCAACATAGCGAGCCGGTTCATGATGCCGCTCCCAGGTGGCATTCGACCCGACGCAGTTTGCGGCCGGTCTCCAACGGCAGGTCCCTGCGAACAAGGCTGACCGAAGCTGTCGCCTGGCGCGCCGCCAGCAAATTGCGCACGGACTGATGGGCGGCGGTGGCGGCTTCGTCGGCAAGCCCGGGGGCCAGGCTGAGTTCGATTGCATCTTCAGCGGTCTGGACCAGGCGGAAATCGTCGATGCGCCGGTCGGCCTTGAGCACCGCATTGCGTAGTATGTCGGGCGTGACGAGGAGCTGCCCGTGCGGCGAGGCGAGCCGGAAAGCGTCGTCCATGCGGCCGACGATCTCGTCCAGCGTGCGCAGCGGCGAGCCGCAGCGGCATGGCTTTTCGGACAGCCGCAGCAAGTCGTTCATCCGGTAGCGCGCCATGATCTGGGTCCGGCGGCGAAAGGCGGTGATCAGCGGCATGACCAGGCCGTCGCCGGCCGGTTCGAACTCGAAGAACACCGAATCCTCGGCCAGATGCAGCCCGCCCTGGCGGCAGGTGACGGCGAACAGCCCTTCGGTCGCCATGTAGATCTGGTCGACCTGACCACCAAAGAATGCCTCGATGACCGGCCGGTCAACCGGGTCGAGCGTTTCGGCGGCGCTGAAGACACGCTGCGGCTTGAGCCGAAAGCCCTCGGCCGCGAAGTGCCGCAGTATCTTCGGTGGCGCGATGATCACCGTCGGCGCGAAATCTTCGAGAGCGCCGCGCCAGCTCTCCGGACCGCGCGTCAGATCGAAGAAGCGCAGATCGATACGCCGCGATTTGCGCGCGCTATCGTAGAGCCCGGTGTTTTGCGGCAGGATCACCGCAACGCGCTGCCGGCGCCAGAGCAGATCGGGCACGGCCTTGGCCAGGATGGTGCCCAGCCAGCGGTATTTTTCCGCCTCGGAAATGACGAACAGGCCACGATTGCCCGACGTGCCGGTGCTGGAGCCGACAGTCAGCTCGCCAATGCGGCTATCGCCGGCCTGCGCCTTCCAGGCCTCGGCGGCCGAGACGCCATGAATGTTGAAGCGCTCGAAATTGCCCATCACCGTCGCCTTGTCGGTCACCGGCAGGTCGCCGAGAAGACGCGGCGCCTTGCCGTAGAACGGCGCGCGCGGCAGGTCGCGGTCGAGAAAGCGGCGCAAGGCTTGCGCCTGCCAGCGCTCGAAACTCTCGCGGCTTTTGCGCGAAACCCATTGCGTCAGCGCAAACGAGCGGATCGCTTCGGCCGGCCCGTTCACGCGCTCTCTCCGGCCACATCGTAGGCCGTCACCGCCGGATCATGACAAAGAACAACCTCGCCGCCGGTCGCCAGAAACCGACGCAACATTACGCTGGTCGGCTCGATCGCGGCGGCATCCTCGGCCAGCAGGGTTGCAGGCAGACCGGGAGTTCGGTTTTCCACCAATGCTCTGATCAGCCATTGCGCATCGACGGCGTAGAGCAGCGGCCGCTCCAGATTGGGGAACAAAAGGCCGAACTGGCCATCGGCATGGCCGGGCAGATCGACTGCGACGACGCTGCCGTCGCCGAACAGATCGGCGCCGCCCGGTACGCCGCCACGCGGCTCGACCTGCCGCTTCGACGACAGCCCGTCGAGTCGGGCCTCGAAGTCAGACGGGAACAGTTCCTTGAAGACGCCATGGCGCAGATTCTGCAGGGAAGTCTTGGCCTTCGCCCGCGCCCAGGCGGTGTCATTGGCGATAAGCCGAGCGTTGGGAAACAGCGACAGGCCCGACATGTGGTCGGCATGGAAATGCGTGACGATGACGGTGCGCACATCCTGCAAAGACAGGCCGAAGCGCGCCAGTACCGCGAGCGGCTGCTCGGCTTCGTTGAGCTGGGGCCGGAGGATCGCACTGTAAAGACGCAGCGCCGTGCTGCGCCCACTGCCTTGTGTCACATGCGGCGTGTAGCCGGTGTCGATCAGGACGGGGCCGGCCCGCGGATGCATGATCAGGCCGTAGCGGACACGTAGCCTGACCTTCGCCCAGCTGCCGCCGCGCAGGATCAGACGCTCGGCTGCGCTGACAGAGGCGCTGTTGGCGAAGACGATCTTCACGCTGCCCTCCTGCTTTCCATCGCCTTGCCGAATGTGCGATCGAGCCCTTCCTCGAACGACACTTTCGGCGCCCAGCCGAGGATGCGGCCTGCCTTGGAAAGATCGAGGCTCTGCGCATAGGCGAACAGGCCAAGACCGTAGCGCGTCACCGGCGGTTCCGGGCGGCCGGGCAATATATTCGCTACCGCCTCCGCTATCCCGGCCGTCAGCATGGCGGGCCAGAGCGGCATTCTGCGCCAGCGCGGCTGCACGCCGGCGCGGGCGCAGGCCGCCTCGGCAATGCGGCGGACCGGCACCACTTCGCCGCCGGAGATGTTGAATATCTGTCCCTCGGCAGCGCTCCCGGCGGACAGCGCGGCAAGCACCGCATCGACGACATCCTCTATATAAGTGAGATCGATGCGCGCCTTGCCGTCGCGAAACAGCGGCAGCGGGCGCTGCCGTGCCACCTGCAGCAGACGCGGCAGCAGCGTGCGATCGCCGGGACCGTAGAGGCCGCGCGGCCGCAGCACCACCGGGCTGATCTCAGGCGCCGCCAGCACGATCTCCTCGGCCTGCCGCTTGGTGCGGGCATAGTGGTTGACCGGAGGGGGCAAGGCCGCATTCTCGGAAACTCCGAGCTGGTCGCGATAGGCGAAACAGACCGTCGGGCTGGAGATATGGACGAAGCGGCGCACGCCTTGCCCGCGCGCGAAATCGCTGAGGTTGCGGGTAGCTGTGACATTTGCCGTCTGGAAATCCGCCAACCTGCCGAAGGGCGCGGAAAGTGCCGCGCAGTGGATGATCGCATCGACGCCGTCGAGAGCGCGCGCGGCAGCTGCATCGAATGGTTGAGACAAATCGAGCCGAACGACCCGATGACCAGCGGCTTCGAGCGCAGCGCAGCGTTTGGCGTCCCTGCCAAGACCCAGCGCCGGTGTGCCCACTGCCGCCAGCCGCGCCACGACATGCGCGCCGAGGAAGCCGCTGGCGCCGGTGACGAGGACGCGTCCCACGGTCATGCTTCCAGCGCCATGCCGCCGAACGACACGCCGGCCGAGGTGCCGAGGAACAGCACCTTGGCGCCCGGCACAATGCGTTGTTCGCGGCGCGCGACGTCGAGCGCAAATGGGATAGAAGCGGCGATCTGATTGCCGTAGCGCGCCGCGATGTCGACGAGCTTTTCCCTGGCGAAGCCGGTCTGGCGCGCCATGTGGGCGAGCGCCAAAGGGCTCGCCTGATGCGGCACGACGAGGTCAACATCGTCGTGCCGCCAGCCGGCGCGATCGAGCAACTCCGCTACAAAGCCGTTGAAATGGCGTGACGTGACGCGAAACAGTCCCTTACCCTCCATGTGGAACAGGCTGTGGCGGGCAAATTCCTCAGGCTCACGATGAAAGTCGAACCGGGTGCCGCCGGAGCCGATGCTGCAGGCCTCATAGGCGGAAGGGTAGGTGCGCATCAGGTTGGCCGCGACTCGACCCTCGGCAGGGGCTGCCTGCTGCAGCACGGCGGCCGCCGCGCCATCGCCGAAGAGGGCAGCAATTTCCGGCTGGTCCTGCCACGGCAGGGCGCGCGAGGCGATTTCAGACGAGAACACCAGCGCCGTCCGGCATTGCCCGGCCTCGATCAGGCGCGACGCGGTCTCGAAGGCTGTGAGGAAGCCGAGGCAGGTGCTGTTGACGTCGAAAGCGGCCGCCGACCCATCGGCAAGGCCGAGGCGCTGCATGACCAGCGGAGCCGTCGATGGCAACGGCTGATAAGGCACGCCGCAACCGCCGATGACCAGATCGACACTGCCTGCCTCAAGTTCGGCATCGGCAAGCGCCAGACGGGCTGCGGCACAAGCAAGGTCGACCTGCGATTCGGCCTCGCAGACATAGCGTTCGATGATGCCGGTCGCGGCCTCGAAATGTCCATCGCCAAACCCCAGCCGCGCATCGAGGGCGCGCGACGTCACGCATCGAGCCGGCACGGCCCGCCCCGTTCCGATGATCCTGATCCGCATTCTCAGCCCGCCGCTTGAGTTGCGCTTTTCGCAATCCTTAGATCGGATCGTTCGGCGATAACAGCGTCGTTTTCAAGACGCGCCGGCAAAGCGCTTACGCCTTGCGTTCCCAGCGCCGGTCGGGCGTCTGCTGCCAGTAGGTGACCGCGTGGCCCGCTTCTTTCAACACCTTCCAATGCGTCCGCGCGCTTTCGACCTGGGCCGCGTCATGGCCGTCGAAAAGGAACACGGCGCGTTCATAGCCGGCGAGATCCGCGGGTGCGGCGCCATCGACGAGGAAGCGTATCTGCGCCTGGTTGGGGTTGGCGTCGCTTGTGGTGAGAAGGATTGGCTGTTCGGCCGGATGGGCTTCACGGTCGCTCGCGTGCGCGAGGAACGAATCGTCCCTGAACGTCCACAGATGCTGGTCGAGCGCGTCGCGCCGCTCTTCGGTGCCGGTCTGCACCACGGCTCGCCAGCCGCGATCGATGCTGCGCTCGAGCAGGCCCGGCAGAGCATCCTCCAGCGTCGATTCGGTCAGGTGGTAGAACAGGACATCGGCCATTCCCTGCCTTATCCCTCGTAATTGTCGCGGACCAGCCGGTCGAGCAGCCTGACGCCGAAACCCGAGCCCCAGGACTGGTTGATCTCGCTCGGCGGCGAGCCCATCGCGGTGCCGGCGATGTCGAGATGCGCCCACGGCGTTTCCTTGACGAAGCGCTGCAGGAACTGCGCGGCGATGATGGCGCCGCCATAGCGGCCGCCGATGTTCTTCATGTCGGCGTTCTTGGAATCGATCAGCTTGTCGTATTCGGGCCCAAGCGGCATGCGCCACAGCCGCTCCTGACTCGCCTTGCCGGCCGCCGTCAACCTGTCCGAAAGTTCGTCATTGTTGGAGAACAGGCCGGCATAATGCTGGCCGAGCGCGACCATGATGGCGCCGGTCAGCGTCGCCAGATTGACCATGAATTTCGGCTGGAAGCGGTCGTTGCAATACCACAGCGCGTCGGCCAGAACGAGGCGTCCTTCGGCGTCGGTGTTGAGCACCTCGATGGTCTGACCCGACATCGAGGTGACGATGTCGCCAGGGCGCTGGGCATGGCCGTCGACGGCATTTTCCACCAGCCCGACGATGCCGACGACATTGGCCTTGGCCTTGCGCGCGGCTAGCGCCTGAATGAGCCCGATGACGGCCGCGGCGCCGCCCATGTCGCCCTTCATGTCTTCCATGCCGGAGGCCGGTTTCATCGAATTGCCGCCGGTGTCGAAGGTGACGCCCTTGCCGACGAAGGCGACCGGTGCGTCCTTGGCCTTGCCGCCCTTCCATTGCATGACAGCCATCCGGGCGCCGCGTGGCGAGCCTTGCGCGACACCGAGGAGCGAGCCCATGCCGAGCTTCTTCATTTCCTTCTCGGTGAGGATCTCGACCTCGACGCCGAGCGCTTCCAGTTCCTTGGCGCGGGCGGCGAATTCGATCGGGCCGAGCGTATTGGCCGGTTCGTTGACAAGGTCGCGCGCCAGAAGCACGCCGTCGATGACCGCAACCTCGTCGGCGAAGGCCTTTTTCGCCGCGGCAGGATCGGCGGTGTGGATGGTCACCTTGACCGGTTTCTTCGGCTCGGCATCGTCCTTGTCTTTCCTGGTCTTGTATTTGTCGAAGGAGTAGCTGCGCAGAATGATGCCGGCGGCAAGGTTCGCCGCTTGCCTGCCGCCAATCTTTGCGCCCGGCACATCGAGGATGACGGCCACCTCCGCTGCCTTGCGCAGGGACGCGGCGACGGTGCCGCCAAGCTTCAGCCAGGCAAAGTCATCGAGGCCGGCGACCTTGCCGGCGCCGACCGCCACCAGTCGGTCGAGCGATGTTCCCTGCGGCGCCAGCACTTCGACGACACCGGCGAATTTTCCGGAAAACTCCGCCACCGGAAACGCCCGCGCCAGCGTTCCTGAGGGGTCGCAGGCCTTTGCCGGTTCGCCAAGACCACCATCGTCGGCCGCCAGCACGAAGATGCTGCCCTTTTTGGGTGCGGCAAATTTGGCGAAGGCGATCAATGGTCTCAAAGTCATCAGGTCCTGCTTTCGGGAAACGGCTCAGATTTTCAGGAAAAATGCATTCTCAGGGAAGATGCGCGACATTTGGTCGTTTTCCTTGATTTGGCAAGACTTTGCCGGAATCAGGGCTCATATGCGCAGCGGAATCGATAACGATTCGTCGCGGCACGGCTCCGCTTTCCTGCCGCAACCTGTTGTTAACCATTGATGTTCTCCCTTTCTTATCCATTGCCGCCGACACTCCGGCCTGCGGGACGGGCGATGTGGGACGGAGAATCGGATCGAACCGCCTGAAAGAAATGGCCAAACGCACCCAGTTGTACAGCCGCAGCCGGACGACTACCTTGTCGGCGGGCATGATGCCGTTCGGCAAATCGAGAAAAGCCTTACATGAAGGTCGTTGAACGCTACATCATGCGTCGCGCACTGGCGGTGTTTCTCGCTGCGCTGATCTGGACGCTGGCCATTGTCTGGACGACGCAGGTGCTTGCCCGCATCGACCTGGTCACCGACAGTGGCCAATCGGCGCTGACTTTTTTCGAGGTCGCGGGCCTCATCATCCCCACCATCATCCCGATCGTGGTGCCATTCGCCCTGGTGGTGGCGGTGGCCCAGACGCTCAGCGTCATGAACTCCGATTCGGAATTGGCCGTCATCAACGCCGCCGGCGCCTCGCGCTGGACGATTGTGCGGCCGGTCCTGCTGATCGCGCTGGCGGCCAGCGTCTTTTCCTTCGCGGTCGACAATGGCGTCGAACCCTATGCCAGGCAGAAGAACCGCCAGCTGATCGCGTCCTCGCGCGCCGATCTCTTGTCGCTGATCATCCAGGAAGGCACGTTCCGCAAGATCGACGACGGGCTGTTCCTGCAGATAGGCGAGCGGCTGCCGGACAACCGGCTCGGCGGCATCTTCGTGGCCGATTCGCGCGAGGAAGGCGCCAATCTGATCTATTATGCCAAGAGCGGCAGCGTCGTCGAAAAGGGTGACGAGAAGGTGCTGATGATGAATGACGGCGTCATTCATCGCAAGACGCTGACCGGCGACCTGTCGGTCATCCGCTTCACGTCCTACGCCTTCGACCTTTCCGCCTTCATGTCGGCGGCGAACGATATCATGCTCCTGCCCAAGGACCGAACGACGCAATACCTGCTCAACCCGGATCCGAACGACAAGATCTTCCAGCGCAGGCCCGGCGCCTACAAGGCCGAGCTCGACCAGCGCTTTTCCGAATGGTCCTATTCGCTGGTGTTCGCGCTGATCGCGCTGGCCGTGGCAGGCGATGCGCGCTCACACCGCGAGGCGCGCATCCACCCGCTGATCACAGCCATCGCCATTGCGCTGTTCGTGCGCTGGCTGGGCTTCTTTGCCGCCGGCAAGGCCGACAAGATCCCGCAATACGCCTATATGGTCTATGGCGTGCCGGTCATCGCCTCGGCGGTCGCCATCTGGTTCATCGTCACCTCGCGAAGCATGGAACTGCCCGGCAGCTGGGCCGACTGGATGACGAATTTCGCCGGCCGCGTCAGCGATGGCTGGACGGCGCTCAAGCTGCGCCTCAATCGGCGCTACACATCCGGCCAGGGAGCCTGACGATGGGCTGGACCCTGGGCCGCTACTTCTTCTTTCGCTACGTGTCGATCACGATCTGGTTCTTCATCGGCCTTCTGGCGCTGGTGTTCCTGATCGACTTCACCGAGCTGTCCGGCCGCATCACCGGCCTGCCGGGCTTCACCTACGGCACGGCGGTCGCGATCTCGGCGCTGAGGATGCCGATGATCATGCTGCAGACGGTGCCGTTCGTCGGCCTGTTCTCGGCGATGGCGACGCTGGTGTCGCTCAACCGAAAATACGAGCTGGTGATTGCGCGCTCGGCCGGAGTGTCGGCCTGGCAGTTTCTGTTGCCCTGCTGCATCGGTGCGCTGTTATTCGGCATTTTGTCGGTCGGCGTGCTCAATCCGATCGCCGCGCATGGCTTCTCATGGTCGGAGCAGATGGAAAACCAGCTGCGATCCGGCAATTCGAACGCGGTGGCGGCCGATGCCACGCCGTGGATCCGCCAGAAAACCAACTCCGGCGACACCATCATCGGCGCCCGCGCCATCCTGAACCAGGGCCTGGAAATGGCCGACACCGTGTTCTTCGTCCTCGATCCGCAGGGCAATATCGTCGAGCGCAAGGACGCGGCGCGGGCCTTTCTGCGCGACGGCTACTGGGAATTGCAGGACGTCAAGGTGTTCAAGGACGGCAACATCCGTTCCGAAACGACCGACCAGTTGCCAACCAACCTCAAGCCGGAATTCGTGCAGGAACGGCTGGCGCGCCCCGAAACCATCCCGTTTTACGACCTTCCCGGCAAGATTGAGGTTGCCCGCTCCTTCGGCCTCAAGGCAAATGCCTTCGCCATGCAGTTCGATTCGCTGGTGGCGTTACCGTTCCTGCTTGTGGCCATGACGCTGATTGCGGCAACAGTTTCAATGCGATTTGCGAGGATGGGGCAGTCGGCAACGATGATTCTGGGTGGCGTCCTCGCCGGCTTTCTGCTTTATGTCGTTTCGGTATTGGTCAAGGCATTCGGCGTTGCGGGATTCGTGCCCACAGCCGTGGCTGCATGGGTTCCGGTTGTCGTGGCTATGTTCTTTGGGGTGACATTCCTGCTATACAAGGAAGACGGCTAGTGAGGGAGGCGGCTTTGCGCAGCCATAGGCAGGCCGGTTTGGCGCGCCTCTATTCGGCGAGCGCCTTGGCATGCCTGCTCGCCTGCGGCGTGCTGACGGCCCCTGCGCTGGCGCAGGACGTTACCGACGTGGCAACGAAGGTTCCCTCCGGCTCCCAGATGCTGCTGGCGGCAGACACGCTCGTCTATAACAATGACAACCAGACGGTCACCGCCATCGGCGGCGTCCAGATCGACTATGGCGGCAACAAGCTCGTCGCCCAGCGCGTCGTCTATGATCGAAACACCAAGCGGCTGGTTGCCAGCGGCAATGTCGAGATCGTCAACAGCGACGGCACCAAGATCAACTCGCAGCATATCGATATTACCGACGATTTCGCTGACGGTTTCGTCAATGCGCTGCGCGTCGAAACGCCCGAAAAAGCCTATTTCGCCGCCGAAAGCGCCGAGCGCATGGGCGGCGTGCTGACGACGTTCCACAACGGCGTCTATACGGCCTGCGAGCCTTGCGAAGACAAGCCGGACAAGGCGCCGACCTGGCGGATCAAAGCCAGGAAGATCATCTGGAACGGCGAAAAGAAGACGGTTCGCTTCGAGAATGCGAATTTCGAATTCTTCGGCTTCCCGCTGGCTTATCTGCCGGCGTTCGAGATCGCCGACCCGACGGTCAAGCGCAAAAGTGGCTTCCTGATCCCCAGCATCGGCTACAACAATCGTCTCGGCGTCGGCGTCAAAGTCCCCTACTACTTCGCTTTGTCGCCGACCTACGACCTCACCGTTACCGGCAGCGGCTACACCAAGCAGGGTTTCCTCGGCGAGGCCGAGTGGCGCCAGCGCTTCAACAATGGCCAATACACGCTGAAGCTTGCCGGAATCAACCAGCAGGACCCTGGCGCTTTCCGTGATTTCGCGGCTTTCCCCGGCGGCTACAATGTCAATTCGGGGCCAGCAGGCGATCCGAACAAGTTCCGCGGCATGATGGGCACCAAGGGCCAGTTCGCCATCAATCCGCGCTGGGACTTCGGCTGGGATATCCTGCTTCAGACCGACAAGAATTTTTCGCGTACCTATACGATCGAAGGCTACAACGACGCCGTGCATCAATCGTCGGTCTACCTGACCGGCCTAAACGACCGCAATTATTTCGATGTGCGCGCCATGCGCTTCCAGGTTCAGGAGAACACACCGGACGGCAACGTCGCATCGCGCAGCGACAAGCAGCCCTGGGTGTTGCCGTCGCTCGACTATGCCTACATCCCCGACATGTCGGTGGCCGGCGGCCAGCTGTCGTTCAACGTCAATGCGCGCATCATCCGCCGCGACGATCTCGATCAGGCCTATTTTACCCCCTATGTGCCGGGCTCAGGCGTCCAGCGCGTGCGCGGCATCGAGGGCGAATCCGGTCGCCTCACCGCCGAGGCCGAATGGAAGCGTACCTTCACCACGGACGGCGGATTGCAGTTGACGCCCCTTCTGGCTCTGCAGGGCGACGTCGACTATCTCAACGCTTCTTCGGCTTCGCTGACTGCGGTAAACCAGATGGCAACGAATGTCGGTGCCGCCGACGACATGCGGTCTTCCTTCGCCCGGTACATGGCGACCGCCGGACTTGAAATGCGCTGGCCGGTGCTGTTCTCGATGACCGGCTCCAGCCATATCGTCGAGCCGATGGCGCAGGTCTTCATGCGCCCGAATGAGCAGTATGTCGGCGGGCTCGCCGTTCCCAACGAGGATGCACAGAGCTTCGTCTTCGACGCCACGACGCTGTTCGAGCGCGACAAGTTCTCCGGCTACGACCGCGTCGAAGGCGGCAGCCGCGCCAATGTCGGGTTCCGCTATTCCGGCGCCTACGACAATGGCTGGGGCACCAACGCGATCTTCGGCCAATCCTACCAGTTGGGCGGGCGCAACTCGTTCGATTCACCGGATCTGGTCAATGCGGGCGCCGATTCCGGCTTGGAGACTTCGACCTCCGACTATGTCGGCCTTGTCGGCTTCAGCAGCCCGAGCGGCTTCTCCGGTTCGCTCAGCGGCCGCTTCGACGAGCAGACCTTCGAAGTTCGCCGTGCCGAGGTGAAGGCCGCCTATTCCGGGCTGCCGGTTTCGCTGAGCGCCAAATACGCCTTCATCCAGGCGCAGCCGCTCTATGGTTTCACCACCGACCGCCACGAAGTCACGCTCGGCGCCTCGACACACCTGGCCGAAAACTGGCGCGTCTTCGGCACCGGCACCTATGACCTGCAACAAAGCGTGCTGGTCAAGGACGGCGTCGGCTTTGCCTACAATGATTCCTGCTTCACCTACCTGATGACGTACTCGGAATCACGCGACATCAACACCAAGGAAGTGTCGCAGAATGTCGGCTTCAACCTGTCGTTCCGCACGCTCGGCGATTTCGGCTCGTCCCAAAGCTCGATCGACTCCATCCAGTAGAGCCGGCTGACGACATCGTTTTGCCGCATAAAGCGGGCACGGATTTCGCCAATATCGGGCTGGAATCGGCCAAAACCGGGCTAGAATTGGGATGCTTTCGATGAGGAAATACCTGTTTTCGGCAGGATTCGCGCTCCTGTTGGCGGCGACCTCGGTCTCTGTCACCATGATGGTACCGCCGGCCTTCGCCAGTGAAATCAAGTATGTCGTCAACAACATGCCGATCACCACCGGCGACATCGCGCACCGGGCTGCCTTCCTGAAACTGCAGCGCAAGAAGGGTGACGCGGGTCAGGAAATGATCGACCAGACGCTGCGTATGGCGGAGGCCAGGCGTCTCGGCATCCGCATCTCCGACGCCCAGGTAGAGGCTGCCTATCAGCGCTTTGCCTCGAGCAACAAGATGCAGCTCAAGCAGCTCGACGGTGTCATGGCGCAGTCCGGCGTGACCAAGGAGCATTTCAAGGAATTCATCCGCTCCCAGATGGCGTGGAACCAGGCGCTGAGCGCACGCTACAGCGGCGGCGGCGGGCAGGTGAGCGAACAGGATCTGGTCAAGCGCATGCTCGAAAAAGGCGGCGCCAAGCCAAGCGCCACCGAGTACATGCTGCAGCAGGTGATCTTCGTGGTGCCGAAGGCCGAGCGCAGTGCCACACTCGCCAAACGCAAGCGCGAGGCCGAAGCCATGCGCGCCCGCTTCAATGGCTGCAACACCACGCGTGAATTCGCCAAGGGCCTGATCGACGTCACCGTTCGCGACCTCCCCCGATTGCTGGCGCCGCAACTGCCGCCGGACTGGGCCGAGCAGATCAAGGCCACCAAGCTGGGCGGCGCCACGGCCGTGCGCGAGACCGATCGCGGCATTGAATTCATCGGCATCTGCTCGTCGCGCGAGGTTTCCGACGACAAGGCGGCCCAGATGGTGTTCCAGAGCGAAGGCAGCGGCGACAAGAACGCCGACGAGCTCTCGGCCAAATATGTCGAAGAGCTGAAGGCGAAAGCCAAGATCGTTACGCGCTGAACCGGCCCAGCCGTGCGTGAGACAGAGCTTCCGCTGGCGCTGAGCGTCGGCGATCCATCCGGCGTCGGTCCGGAAATCGCCATTGCCGCGTGGCAGAGCGCCCGCGGTTCCGGTGCCGCGCCCTTCTATCTTCTCGCCGATCCGGCGCTGATTGCCGCGCGGGCGCGCCGGCTCGGCGCGGCGGTGGCAATCGCCGAGACGGTGCCGGCCCAAGCAGCTGGTGTCTTTCAACACGCCTTGCCCGTGGTGCCGCTGGCGGCCCACTTCACCGACGATCCCGGCCGGCCCGACCCGGCCAATGCCGCCGGCATCATCGAGGCCATTGATCGCGCCGTCGCCGACTGCCTTGCCGGTCACGCGGCCGCGGTCGTCACCTGTCCGATCGCGAAGAAGCCGCTTTACGATGCCGGCTTCGGCTTTCCCGGTCACACCGAATATCTGGCGCATCTGGCCTCGCTCCACACCGGCGGCACGGTGACGCCGGTGATGCTGCTCGCCGGCCCCGAATTGCGCACCGTTCCGGTCACCATCCACATCGCGCTGGCCGAGGTGCCGAAGACGCTGACGACGGAGCTGATCGTTGCCATCGCGCGCATCACCGCCGGCGATCTTGCACGCCGTTTCGGCATCGCCAGGCCGAGGCTCGCGCTTGCCGGCCTCAATCCGCATGCCGGCGAAAGCGGCGCCATGGGGACAGAGGACGAGCGCATCATTCGTCCTGCGGTCGACATGTTGCGGGCGCAAGGCATCGATGCCTTCGGACCGCTGCCGGCCGATACGATGTTTCATGCGCGCGCTCGCGCCGGCTACGACGTGGCGGTCTGCATGTATCATGACCAGGCGTTGATCCCGGCCAAGGCGCTGGCCTTCGACGAGGCCGTCAACGTCACGCTTGGCCTGCCGTTCATCCGCACCTCGCCCGATCACGGCACAGCCTTCGACATCGCCGGCAAGGGCATCGCACGTCCCGACAGCCTGATCGCGGCGCTGAAGCTGGCCCGCCGGCTGGCCGATACCGGCGCAAAGCCCGCAGCTGCATGAGCCCAAAATCATGAGCCCAAATCATGAGCCCAAAATTCATGAGCCCAAAATTCATGAGCATTGACGGGCTGCCGCCGCTGCGCGAGGTGATCGAGCGCCATGGACTGCAGGCAAAGAAGGCGCTTGGCCAGAATTTCCTGCTCGACCTCAATTTGACCGGCAAGATCGCGCGGGTCGCCGGCGACCTCAGCGACAGCACGGTGATCGAGGTCGGCCCCGGCCCCGGCGGGCTGACCAGGGCGCTGCTCTCTGCCGGTGCCGGCCGCGTCGTCGCCATCGAGCGCGACGAACGCTGCCTGGCGGCCTTGGCCGAGGTCTCCAACCACTATCCGGGCCGGCTCGAGGTGATCAGCGGCGATGCGCTGAAGACGGATTTTGCCGCTCTTGCCAAGACCGCGTCACAAGACGGCCCGGTGAGGATTGCCGCCAACCTGCCCTACAATATCGGCACCGAGCTGTTGATCCGTTGGCTGACCGTGGCGGACTGGCCACCCTTCTATCAATCGATGACGCTGATGTTCCAGCGCGAGGTGGCCGAGCGCATTGTCGCCGGTGCCGGCAGCGATGCTTATGGCCGGCTCGGCGTGCTGGCGGGCTGGCGGACCGAGGCGAGGATCGCCTTCGACGTGCCGCCGCAAGCGTTCACGCCGCCACCCAAGGTAACGTCCTCGGTGGTGCATCTGGTGCCGCGCGCCAGCCCTTTGTCAACCGACGTGAAAAAACTCGGTCGCGTCACCGAAGCCGCTTTCGGCCAGCGCCGGAAAATGCTGCGGCAGAGCGTGAAGAGCCTGGGTGGCGAGGCACTGCTGACGCGCGCCGGCATCGATCCGACCCGGCGTGCGGAGACGCTCAGCGTCGAGGAATTCGTGCGGCTGACAAACGCGGTTTGACCGGCGGCGCTAGCGCCGCCTAGCAATCGTCATTCAAACGCATTACATTGACGGCGAAGGAGATTGCCATGCCAGCAAATGCACTGGTCCAGACGCGTATCGACGCCGACATCCGGGATCGAGCTTCGGCGGTGCTCGAAAGCATGGGGCTGACGGTCTCGGATGCGGTGCGGATATTGCTCACCCGAACCGCCAACGAGGGTGCGCTGCCCATCGATCTCGTCACAAACAACGAGGCGTATGATTTATGGTTTCGCGCCAAGGTTCGCGAAGCGCTCGACGACACCCGACAAGACATTCCTGATGATCAAGTCGAGGCGCATTTTGCCGAGAGACGCGCCGCGGCGCGGCGTTCGGGTGAACCTAAATCTTGAAGATCGTCTGGTCGCCATTCGCGCTTCAGATCGCGACGGCATCTTCGCGCATATCGAGGCCGACAATCCTGCGGCCGCGATCGCCACCGATGAGCGGATCGTCGCCGCAATCAACCGTCTTCGGGACCTTCCCCAAAGCGGCCGGATCGGCAGGCTTGCAGGGACACGAGAGATCGTCATCGTCGGCACGCCATATGTCGCGGCCTATCAGCTGACCAACAGCACGATTCGAATCCTGCGCGTGCTTCACGGAGCGCAGCGTTGGCCGGACGATCTGCCAGGCAGCTGATGGGGCTAATTTAGATTGCCAGCGGTGGACGAGCTATTCCGTCTTCTCGTCCAGCAACCCCGAGACGAAATCGAACAGCCCGGGCCGGCGGTCGCGCCGCAGCCTTTCCGCCGTCACGATGCCACGCACTTCGGCGAAGGCGCGGTCGAGATCGTCGTTGACGATGACAAAGTCATATTCCTTCCAGTGCTCGATCTCGTTGCGGGCGTTCTTCAGCCTGGTCTCGATCACGTGCTCCTGGTCCTCGGCGCGGCGCTTGAGGCGCGACTTCAATTCCTTCATCGACGGCGGCAGGATGAAGATCGAGACGATGTCGGCGCGCATCTTCTCCTTGAGCTGCTGGGCGCCTTGCCAGTCGATGTCGAAGAGCATGTCACGGCCCTGCGCCAGCGCCAGTTCGGCCGGCTCGCGCGGCGTCGCGTAGCAATTGCCGTGCACCTCGGCCCATTCGAGCAACGCGTCGGAATCGCGCAGCCGCTCGAACTCGCGCGTGGTGCGGAAGTGATAGTGGACGCCCTCGATCTCCGAGCCGCGGCGTGGCCTGGTGGTGACCGAGACCGATAATTCCAGGCTGCCGTCGCTTTCCAGCAGGTTGCGCGCGATCGTCGACTTGCCGGCGCCCGACGGCGACGACAGGACCAGCATCAGCCCGCGGCGGCGAATGCGGGATCCGAGATCCCTGGCAACCATCGGCTCCTTGCCACCCATTCGGGTTTACTCCAGATTCTGGACCTGTTCGCGAAACTGGTCGACCACCGCCTTCAGTTCCAGCCCGATGGCGGTGACAGTGGCGGCGTTCGACTTGGAACACAGCGTATTCGATTCGCGGTTGAATTCCTGCGCCAGAAAATCGAGCTTGCGGCCGATAGCGCCGCCATTTGCCAGCAGCGCTCTGCCCGACGCCACATGCGTCTTCAGCCGGTCGATCTCTTCACGGATATCGGCCTTGGTAGCCAGGAACGCCGCTTCCATGTGCAGCCGGCCGGCATCGAGATTGGCCGACGCATCCATCAGCAGCCGCACCTGTTCGGCGATCCGCTCGCGGATTGCCGCCGGCTCGCGCGACGGGTCGGCCTCGGCTTGAAGCGTCAACGCCTCGATGGCGTCGATATGGCCGGAAAGCAGCGAACGCAGCGCTTCGCCCTCGCTCTGGCGTGCCTGCTCGAGGCCTGTAAGCGCCGTTTCCAGCGCCGACAGGATTGACGCGTCGAGTGCTGCCCGCACCTCCTCGGTTTCGCTGGTTTCAGGGATATCGAGCACGCCGCGCAGGGAAAGCAGACCGTCGGCAGTTGCCGGACCAACACCGAACTGGTCCTGCAGCCGCTTGGCCAAGCCCGCCAGATCCCTGAGGAAGGCTTCGTTGACCACTGGCTGCGCCTGCTGGCCGGCGGCGCGGCCGACGGTCAGCGTCGCCTGGAAATTGCCACGCGAAAAGCGCTTCTGCAGCGTCTGCCGCACAGTCGGTTCGAGCCGCTCGAAACCTTGCGGCAGCCGCAACCTGACCTCGACGCTCTTGCCGTTGACCGACTTGACCTCCCAGGCGATCGAGGCGCCGTCATGTTCGGCAACAGTGCGTGCAAATCCGGTCATGCTCTGCAAATTCATGATGCGGCTCGTGTCTCCCTGATGGTCCGATTCTAACAATTGCGCATGCGTTCGATATCACGGGCAGCGCGAATGTCAGAATCGCAATACCGGCAAGATGTTGATTTCCGCTGTCGTTTCGATCTCGCAGGGCTGAAATCGAGATTCAGAGGCACCCGAGCAAGACCGAAAACGCTTCGAACCCCGCTACTCGTTCAAAGCAGCAGCGCGTCCGCCTCTGTCCGCGTCGCTTAAGGTCGATCCGTCTGAAAGCGCCGGCCTGCTACTGGGCGGCACCCGTATCGCCGGCATCGCCACTTGCGTCACCGTTGTCGTCGCCATCCGCCGGCGCATCGGTCTGGCCCGGAGTCTTGGCGCCCTTGGCGGCGTCTTCAGCCTGCTTCTTCTGCAGTGCCCGGTAGCGGGCAACGTTCTCATTGTGCTCGGCAAGCGTGGTGGCAAAGACGTGGCCGCCGGTGCCGTCGGCGACGAAATAGAGATCATCGGTCTTCGACGGGTTGGCGACGGCTTCGAGCGCGGCGCGGCCGGGATTGGCGATCGGCGTCGGCGGCAGGCCATTGATCAGATAGGTGTTGTAAGGCGTCTGTTTCTGGATGTCAGATTGATAAATCGGCCGGTCGGCGGGTTTGCCCTTGCCGCCGAACAGGCCGTAAATGATGGTCGGATCGGATTGCAGCCGCATGCCCTTGGCCAGACGGTTGAGGAAGACGGCGGCAACGCGCGAGCGCTCGTCGCCCCGGCCGGTTTCCTTTTCGACGATCGAGGCCAAGGTGACGAAGTCGTCGACATTGGCCAGAGGCAGGTCGGGCGCGCGCCGCTGCCAGACCTCGTCGACCAGCTTCTTCTGGTCGGCGAGCAGCTTGTCGACCATCTGTTGGCGCGTGGCGCCGCGGGTAAAGCGCAGCGTGTCGGTGGCGAGGCTGCCCTCAGCCGGCTTGGCGGCCGGCATGTCGCCGGTCAGCGCATCCTGCTCGGCGATGCGCTGCAGCGCCTGCTCAACCGTCAGGCCCTCGGGAATGGTCAGCGAATACATCACCGACTTGCCGCTCTTCAGAAGCTCCATGATGTCGCGCATGGAGGCGCGCGGCTTTATCTCGTATTCGCCTGCCTTCAGCGCTGAATCATTGCCATAGACCCGCACGGCGATGCGGAAGATGCGGGCATCGCTGATCAGCCCACGCCGTTCGAGCTGGTCGGCAATATCCTGGACGCCGGTGCTCGGCTTGACCAGGAAGGTGTCGCCGGCCACCGACGGGCCCGGTTCGTTGAATGCCTGCTTGCCGAAATAGAGCGAAACGCCGGCGGCGAGGATCATCAACATCACCGCGGAGATGACGAAGTTCATGAACACGACGACTTGGCTGCGCGAGGCGCGCGAGCGCTTTGGTGGTGGTGTGCCGGCTTCCGGGCGCAAAGCTTCGGCCGCGGTCTTCGGCACGATCGGGCCGGTCTGCTGGTTTTGTCCGAATTGTCCGCTGCCGCCCGGATTGGTGTTCATTAGCGCCCTACCATCTGATCTCTTAGAGCGACCATGCGCCCGATTGGACGCACAGCGTGCCCTAACATTTCAAGCCTACGCATCGTGCTTTTAAAAAAGCGCCTTCGGTTTCAGGCCGATGCGACGAATCCCCAGCGGCAGAGTAGGCTTGAATATGGCAAAATTGACGACAGACCGCTGGCGCGCCGGTCGATACCGCAATCAGCCTGTATAACGCTGGAATACCAGCGAAGCGTTGGTGCCGCCGAAGCCGAAGGAGTTGGACAGCGCCACGTCGACCTGGCGATGCCGTGGCGTGTTCGGAACAAGATCGATCGCGGTTTCGCGTTCCGGGTTGTCAAGATTGATGGTAGCTGGCGCGATGTTGTCTCTGATAGCGAGGATCGAAAAGATCGCCTCGGCGGCACCCGCGGCACCCAAGAGATGGCCGATCGACGACTTGGTCGACGACATCGAGATTTTCGAGGCGGCGTTGCCGACCAGCCGCTCGACGGCGCCGAGTTCGATCGTGTCGGCCATGGTCGAGGTGCCGTGCGCGTTGATGTAGTCGACGTCGGCGGGCGTCAGCTTGGCCCGGTTCAGCGCCGCCGTCATGCAGCGGAAGGCGCCGTCGCCGTCTTCGGCCGGTGCGGTGATGTGATAGGCATCGCCGGTCAGGCCGTAGCCGGTGACCTCGGCATAGATCTTGGCGCCGCGCGCCTTGGCGTGTTCGAGTTCTTCCAGCACCACGACGCCGGCGCCCTCGCCCATGACGAAGCCGTCACGGTCGCGGTCATAGGGACGCGAGGCCTTCTCAGGCGTGTCGTTGCGGTCGGTGGACAGTGCCCGGCAAGCAGCGAAGCCGGCAAGCGATAGTCTGGTCACCGGCGATTCCGCGCCGCCGGCCAGCATCACGTCGGCATCGCCGAAGATGATCAGCCGGGCGGCATCGCCAATGGCGTGCGCGCCGGTCGAGCAGGCGGTGACGACGGCGTGGTTGGGGCCTTTCAGCCCATGCCGGATCGATACCTGGCCAGATACCAGGTTGATAATGTTGCCGGGAATGAAGAATGGACTGATACGGCGCGGTCCGCGCTCTTTCAGGATGATAGCGTTCTCGGCGATGCCCTCGAGGCCGCCAATGCCGGAGCCGATCATGACGCCGGTGGCGCAGCGCTCGGCTTCGGTGCTGGGCTCCCAGCCGGAATCCTTCAGCGCTTCGTCGGCGGCCGCAATCCCGTAAAGGATGAAGTCGCCGATCTTGCGCAGTTCCTTGGGCTCGAGCACGGCTTCGGGATTGAGCGTGCCGTTGGTGCCGTCACCGCGAGGAATGACGTGGGCGATCTTGCAGGCAAGATCTTCCACTTCGAACTCGGTGACGCGCTTGGCGGCGCTGCGGCCGGTCAGAAGTTCCTTCCAGCTGTGCTCGAAGCCCATGCCGAACGGCGAAACCAGGCCAAGGCCCGTGACGACGACACGCCTCATCGCAGGTCCTCCCCGGTGATGACTGCGGATAGTGTCAGGCCGAAGCCTTGTCGATGTACTTCACGGCATCGCCGACGGTCAGGATGGTCTCGGCCGCATCGTCCGGAATCTCGACGCCGAACTCTTCTTCGAACGCCATGACGAGTTCGACCGTGTCGAGGCTGTCCGCGCCCAGATCATCGATGAAGCTCGCCTGCTCGGTCACCTTGTCGGCATCGACGCCAAGATGTTCGATGACGATCTTCTTGACGCGCTCTGCGGTGTCACTCATTTGGGGCATCCTCGTCTTTTGTTTGTCTGTCTTCGTTAGCGGGCAGAATGCCGCTAATCAAGCTGAAAGATGGTCCTGCCGGAAACGCAACGATGCCGGACCGGTTTTTGCCCGAACCGCCGGGTTGCGGGCCGCATTACACGAAAAATGGCCGAGGTCCAAGGCGAAATGGTCTCTTTTCACAAGCCGGCCATGTCTTCTTATCACCCGACAATATCCCGTCAGATCATGGCCATGCCGCCGTTGACATGGATGGTCTGGCCGGTGACGTAGGCTGCCTCGTTGGAGGCGAGATAGGCGACGGCCGACGCCACTTCAACACTCGTGCCCATGCGGCGCGTCGGGATCGCGGCCATTACCGCGTCTTTCTGCTTGTCGTTGAGCTTGTCGGTCATGGCCGATTCGATAAAGCCCGGGGCGACGCAGTTGACAGTGATGCTGCGGGTGGCGATCTCCTGCGCCAGCGACTTGGAAAAGCCGATCATGCCGGCCTTGGAGGCGCAATAATTGGTCTGGCCAGGATTGCCGGTGACGCCCACCACCGAGGTGATGTTGATGATGCGGCCATGGCGGCGGCGCATCATCGGATGGGTCAGCTCGCGGGTCAGCCGGAACACGGCAGTGAGGTTCACCTCCAGCACGCTGTCCCAATCCGCGTCCGCCATGCGCACGAACAGGCCGTCCTTGGTGATGCCGGCATTGTTGACCAGTATGTCGACGCCTTCGAGTTCGGCTTCGGCCTTCTGGCCAAGCGCCTTGACCTCGTCACGGTCGGCAAGATTGGCCGGGAACAGCTTTACCCGGTCGCCGAGTTCGCCGGCCAGGGTCTCCAGTTTCTCGATGCGGGTGCCGTGCAGGCCGACAATGGCGCCTTGCGCATGCAGCACCCGGACAATCGCCTCGCCAATGCCGCCCGATGCGCCGGTGACGAGCGCCTTGCGGCCGGTCAGTTCGAACATTTTCGTCTCCTGATCTTAAGAGAACACCCTTCCCACGGGAGAGGTTGAATCGCCAGTGGATTATGCAAGCGCGGCCAGCGCCGCCTCGACTTCGGCCGGCGTGCCGACGGCCGATGTGGTGATGTCGCGGCTGATCCGCCGCGCCAGGCCGGAAAGCACCTTGCCGGCGCCGATCTCAAAGAGCGTGGCGACGCCATTGGCGCCGAACCACTCCACCGTTTCGCGCCAGCGCACGCGGCCGGTGATCTGCTCGACCAGGCGGCGCGCGATCTCGTCGGGGTCGCGGGTCGGGGCTACAGTGACGTTGGAGACGACGGGCACGACCGGTGCATTCTTGGTCACGCCCGCCAGCGCCTCGCGCATGACATCGGCCGCCGGCGCCATCAGCGCCGAATGGAAGGGTGCGGAGACCTGCAGCATCAGCGCCCGCTTGGCGCCCTTTTCGGTGCACAGTTTCGCGGCGAGTTCCACCGCCGCCCTGGCGCCGGAGATCACCAGCTGGCCGCCGCCATTGTCGTTGGCGATCTGGCAGACCTGGCCGGATCCCGTTGCGGCCTCGGTGCAAGCGGCTTCGACGTCGGGCTGTTCCAGTCCGATGATCGCCGCCATGGCGCCCTCGCCGGCCGGCACCGCCGCCTGCATGGCGTTGCCGCGGATGCGCAGCAGCCGGGCAGCATCGGCGACCGAAACGAAACCGGCCGCGGCAAGGGCGGAATATTCGCCGAGCGAATGACCGGCAACGTAGGCAACCTTGTCCTTCAGCGAAAAGCCGCGCGCTTCCAGCGAGCGGATTCCCGCCAGCGAGACCGCCATCAGCGCCGGCTGGGCATTGGCAGTCAGGGTCAGCGCCTCTTCCGGGCCTTCCCAGATCAGTTTCGACAGCTTTTCGCCCAACGCATCATCGACTTCCTCGAACACCCTGCGTGCCTCGGGGAAGGCGTCGGCGAGGTCCTTGCCCATGCCGACAGCCTGGCTGCCCTGTCCCGGAAAGGTGAATGCGACGGCCATTTGGGCGCTCTCCAGCGGCTGATTTTTCCTGCCTGTGACGCAAGGCGGACCGTCAAGTCAAGCCCGGAGGCGGCATTTCCGCTCTCGCTTGAACCGGAGCTGACCTCGAGTCCCTGTTCCCAAAGGCTTTTTGCCGATCACACCTGATGAAAACCGCTCACGAATCGTTTGCTGGCTCTTCTTATTTTCGCCACAGGCGCTAGCTTTTGCATGACAGTTCTATGACAGAACGGTGGCGCGAGTGGAAATGCGCGTTGCTTGGGCCGGGGGAAGAGACGTGGCTAGGATCAGGAAGGGCGCGGCCGTACCCGCGCCACAGTTCTTGGAAGACGATCCGTCCACCGGCTACCTGCCGGGGCGCAGATGGCCGGTCATCCGCTACGGTCTGGTCACGCTGCTTGCCTCCGCCATCCTGGTGTTCGCCATCGAATGGATCGTGCGCGGCGACTTCTTCGGCACAGTCGACTTCTTCCTGCAGCCATTCAAGCCGGGCTGGACCACCATCATTGTCTTTGCATTGGTGCTGATGGGACTGGACGCCGTGCTTGGCCGCAGTCACCAGAGCCTGATGATCGTGGCGCCGCTGACGCTGGCGCTGGCCTTTGTCGGGCATCAGAAGTCGCATTATCTCGGCGATCCGCTCTACCCAACCGATTTTCTTTATTCGCGCCAGATCATGGCACTGATGCCGCTCCTGGTGCGCGAGCGGCCCTGGACGGCGCTCGCCATGGCGGTCGGCATCGTCGCCGGCCTGTCGCTGCTGATCTATGGCTGGCGGTTGTGGCGCCGCAAGGTTCCGATCCTCAGCCGCAAAGGGCGGCTGGCGCGGCTGACGCTGGCAGTGCCGCTGCTCGCCTTCTTCGTCTCGATCATGGACTACGCCACCTTCTCGTGGACCCGCGACCGGCTGCAGATCATCCCGATCATGTGGGACCAGAAGGAGAACTACGCCTCCAACGGGTTTGCGCTGGCCTTCGCGCTCAACGTGCCGATGGCGCATGTCTCGGCGCCGGCGGGCTATTCCGACAAGGCGATCGACGCGATCGACAGGCCTGCTGTGGCGGCCTCGGTACCGGATGAGAAACCCGACATCATCGTGGTGATGAGTGAATCTTTCTGGGATCCGACCAAGCTGCCCGGCGTCACAATCACGCCTGACCCGATCCCCAATGTGCGGGCGCTGCGTTCCGGCTATATGTTCTCGCCGGAATTCGGCGGCATGACCGCCAACATCGAATTCGAGGCGCTGACCGGCTTTTCCAATGCCTTCCTGCCGGCGGGCTCGATCCCCTATCAGCAATATGTGCGCACGCCGACGCCGTCGCTGGCGACCTTCCTGAAAAGCGAGGGATACCGGGCGCGCGCCATCCATCCGGGCACCAACTGGTTCTGGAACAGGGGCGCCGTCTATGCCGATTTCGGCTTCAACGATTTCCGCTCGGAAGAGACGCTGCCGCCACTGGAAAAGCGCGGGCCGCTGGCTTCCGATGCCTCGATGACCGACGAGATCATCGCAGAGGCCGACGCCAGCGAGCGGCCGGTGTTCTTCTTCGCCGTCAGCCTGCAGAACCACGGTCCCTACGAGCCGTACCGCTATTACAATCCGACCCACAAGGTCGCGGCGCCGATCAGCACATGGGCGCGGGAATCGCTGCTCAGCTACGCCGAAGGCTCCGCCGATGCCGACCGTGGCCTCGAACGATTGATCGAATGGGCGAAGAAGCGCGAGCGGCCGACGGTCATCGCCTTCTTCGGCGACCATCTGCCGCCGCTCGGCCCCGTCTATGTCGAAACCGGTTACCTGAAGGACAATGTCGCGCCGCGCAAGGAACCGACGCCGGCGGCGGCACTGGAGCATCATCAGACGCCGCTGGTCATCTGGTCTAACCGCACCGGTCCGGCGCAGGATATGGGCGCCGTGAGCCCGGCCTTCCTGCCCTACCATATCCTTACCACGGCCGGGATCACGCACCCCTACTACACCGGCTTCCTGGGCGCGCTGCGCGAACGCTATCGCGTCGTCGACCGCAATCTGCTTTTGACACCGTCAGGTGAGGCCACGCCGGACTGGGCGCGGCAGAAGGACGTTGATCCGGCGATCAACGATTACCGCTTGCTGCAATACGACATGATGTTCGGCAAGCGTAAGGCGGCTCCGGACTTCTTCCCCGAAACGATCAACGGTGGTACCCCGCATACGAGTTGATGCCTGGTATTTTTCCAACCCTGCGACGCCAGGACGCTGTCCGGAGCATGCGTTACCCTTGCCTTCCAGCCAATTTGCTATATAGACGCCCGCAATCTGCCGGTCCTTGCTGGGGGCTGAACGGAGGGCCGGAGGTTTTACCCAAAACCTTCGTGTGAAGCCAGAAGCGCTTCCGCCTCCCGTGTCTCCGCTCTCGACCGTCTCGAAATGCTCCTTTCTTCCCCGCCCCCTCGGGACCAGCGGGTCAGAGAAGTTGCAGAGGCTTTGCCGCGAGGATCCGGGAGAGAAACGAAGAAAGGCACTGAACCACTATGGCTCTATACGAACATGTGTTCCTTGCCCGGCAGGACCTCTCGCAGCAGCAGGTCGATGCGCTTGTCGAACAGTACAAGGGCGTTATCTCCGCAAATGGCGGGTCCGTCGGCCGGGTCGAGAACTGGGGACTGAAGTCCCTCACCTACCGGGTCAACAAGAACCGGAAGGCTTACTACACGCTTATGGACCTCAACTGCCCGCCGGCAGCGCTCAACGAGATGGAGCGCCAGATGGGCCTGTCCGAGGACGTGCTGCGTTTCCTGACCGTCAAGGTCGAGGCGCATGAGGAAGGCCCGTCGGCCATGATGCAGAAGCGCGAAGAGCGCTCGGAACGCGGCGGCTTCGGCGACCGCGACCGTGGCGATCGTGGTCCGCGCTCGTTTGGCGACCGTGACCGCGGCGACCGTGGCGATCGTCCGCCGCGCTCATTTGGCGACGCCGGTGGCGATCGTGGTCCGCGCCGTCCGCGCGAAGGCGTTGAAGGAGGTGCAGAATAATGGTCGACATCAATCAGATCCCGACCCGGCGCCCGTTCCATCGCCGCCGCAAGACCTGCCCGTTCTCCGGCGCCAACGCGCCCAAGATCGACTACAAGGACGTGCGTCTTCTGCAGCGCTACATTTCCGAGCGCGGCAAGATCGTGCCGTCGCGCATCACCGCCGTCAGCCAGAAGAAGCAGCGCGAACTCGCCAAGGCGATCAAGCGCGCCCGCTTCCTCGGCCTGCTGCCCTACGTGGTTCGCTAAGATCTCCGAAGCAGGCGGTTCGCCGCCTGCTTCCTTCTCCCACGGCGACGGGCGCCGCAGGGGTAATGCGATGATGCATGTCGTTGTCCCAAAACCGGGACCACTTTTGGCGACATGCATTGAAATCCCGAGTTGAGGTGAAAAGCCTCTAACTGCCGCGACAGGCAGGACAGCGACACCGGCGCCAAGGCGCTCAGAGCTTCCTGACCTGTTCCATTCAATTCGGCGCCGATCCCGCGGTCGGTGCCAGACGAAGGAACAAGACCATGCAAGTGATTCTTCTCGAACGCGTTTCCCGCCTCGGCCAGATGGGCGATACCGTCAAGGTCAAGGACGGCTTTGCCCGCAACTTTCTCTTGCCGCAGGGCAAGGCGCTGCGCGCCAACGAAGCCAACAAGAAGAAGTTCGAAGGGCAGCGCGCGCAGCTCGAAGCGCGCAACCTCGAGCGCAAGTCGGAAGCCAGCCAGGTTGCCGAAAAGCTCGACGGCAAGAGCTTCATCGCCGTGCGTTCGGCCGGCGAGACAGGCCAGCTCTACGGTTCGGTGTCGACCCGCGACATCGCCGACCTGCTGACCGCCGAAGGGTTCTCGGTCAACCGCAACCAGATCCAGCTCAACCAGCCGATCAAGACTATCGGCGTCACCAATGTGGCGATTGCGCTGCATCCGGAAGTCGAGGTCACCATCAGCCTCAACATCGCCCGCACGGCCGACGAAGCCGAGCGCCAGGCCAAGGGCGAGACGCTGACCACCGCCGAAGCCATCTATGGCGACGACATCAACGACAACGCACGGCCGGAGAACTTCTTCGACCCGAACACCGAGTTCGAAGGCGGCGAAGAAGACAACGCCTGATCCCGCACGGGGCCTGATCGGGAAGCGAGGGGAGCAGCGCTCCAATCACTTCCTCGTCATCCAGCCTTTCTGGACCAATGCCCGGGCCTCTCGCCCGGGCATTTTTGTGCCAAATGGAACTTTTCGAACCCCTATATATTGTTGCAGAATTGGTCCGCCAGTCTGACCGTGAGGGGACATTTGGTGATGAATATTCTGTTGAAGCGCGTTCTCGACCGCCTGGTGCGTACGGGCAATCTGAAAGTCACCGGGCCGAAGGGCTCGACAGTGGTTTTCGGCGACGGCAGCGGCGAGCCGGTGCATATGCACATCAAGACCGCGCATGCCGAGCGCGCCATTACCTTCGATCCGATGCTGGCCGTGCCGGAAGCCTATATGGACGGCGAACTCGACATCATCGAGGGCGGCGTACTGGGTATGATGCGCATCGCCTTCCAGAACATGGGCAGCGGCGGTATCGACGCCACCTGGTCGAAGGCCATCGAGGGTCTGCGCCACGCCTTTCGCCGCCTGCAGCAGATCAACACCGCATCACGGGCGCGCCGCAACGTGCAGCGCCACTATGATTTGTCGGGTGACCTCTACCGGCTCTTCCTAGACGACGACATGCAGTATTCCTGCGCCTATTTCGAACAGCCGGACATGACGCTCGACGAGGCGCAGATGGCCAAGAAACGCCATATCGCCGCCAAGCTCAGGCTGAAGGCCGGCCAGACCGTGCTCGATATCGGCTCCGGCTGGGGTGGGCTCGGCCTCTATCTCGCCAAGGCTTTCGATGTCGACGTGCAAGGCGTGACGCTGTCGACCGAGCAGCACGGCGTCGCCACCGACCGGGCGCATGCGCAAGGCTTGCAGGACCGCGTGCATTTCGACCTCAAGGACTACCGCGAACTCAACGAACGCTTCGACCGCATCGTCTCGGTCGGCATGTTCGAGCATGTCGGCGTCAACCACTTCCGCACTTTCTTCGACAAGTCGGCGACGTTGTTGAAGCCCGACGGCGTCATGCTCTTGCACACGATCGGCCGCTCCGGCGTGCCGTGGGCGACCAGCGCCTTCATCCGCAAGTACATTTTTCCGGGCGGCTACATTCCCTCGCTGTCGGAGGTGATGCCGGCGATCGAGAAGTCGGGCCTTGTGGTCACCGACATCGAGATTCTGCGGCTGCACTATGCCGATACGCTGAAGCATTGGGGCCAGCGCTTTGCCGCCAACCGCGACAAGGCCAAAGCCATCTACGACGAGCGCTTCTGCAGGATGTGGGAGTTCTATCTGGCGGCTTCGGAAGCCGCCTTCCGCTGGCAGGATCTGGTGATCTTCCAGATCCAGATCGCCAAGAAGAACGACACGCTGCCGATGACGCGCGACTACATGGCCAAATGTGAAAAGGCGCTCGAAATGCGCGAAATGGGGCATCGTCAGGAGGCGGCGGCCGCCGAGCCTGCTGTCGCTAGGTCTGTGCCTGCCAGGTCCGTTGCTGTCAGGTCCGTTGCGGCCAAGCCAGCGCGCCGTCGCAAGGTGGCGGATCGCGAATAACGCCTCGATTGCGATTGCCGCTTGCCATTGACGGCTCTGACACTGAAAAAGGTCTCGTTCTCGCGAGACCTTTTTAATGACCTGCCTGCCCACCATGGCCACCACCCTTGTCGAGTTCGCCGGCGCCTCGGTGCTCGCACCACGCGGAGCCTGAGCGTGGAACTCCCCGCCTCGCTGCGACAAGGCGTCGAGCGCCTGCTCGAAACGATACCGCTGGCGGTGCTGCGCCAGGCGGCGAAGACGCTGTCTGACCGCTACCGCGCCGAATTGCGCGACGGCCGCCTGCACATGGCCGAAGAGATGGCGGTAAAAGCCTATCTGGCGACGCGGCTGCCGGCGACCTACGCGGTGGTACGGGCCGGTCTCGACGAACTCGCCTATGCGCGGCCCGATTTCCAGCCAACGAGCTTGCTCGATGTCGGCGCCGGTCCTGGCACGGTGCTTTGGGCCACTACAGACCTGTGGCCCGACCTCGAAGAGGCGGTTCTGGTTGAAGCAAGCGCCGCGGTGCGCAAGGTTGGCCAGTCACTCGCCCTTGATACCATCGCCACCAGGATGGACTGGCGCGCCGGCGACGTCACCATCGACCTCGCCGATCTCAAGCCTGCCGATCTGGTCACCTGCGCCTATGTGCTGGACGAGATCGCGCCGGCATCGCTGCCGAAGCTTGTCGTCCGGCTCTGGCATTTGACCGGCGACACACTGCTGATCGTGGAGCCCGGCACACCGGCAGGCTGGCAGCGCATCCTGGCAGTGCGCAGGCAATTGCTGGAGGCCGGGGCGCACGTGCTGGCGCCTTGTCCGCATGAGGCGCCCTGCCCGCTTGAGCCGCCCGACTGGTGCCATTTTTCGCGCCGCGTCGCCCGCTCGCGCCGGCACCGCCTGGCCAAGGACGCCGACGTGCCGTGGGAGGACGAGAAATTCATCTACGTCGCGGCGTCGCGGCAAGCCGCGCCTGTACGTCAGCCGCGCGTGATTGCGCCGCCGAAATCGGGCTCCGGCAAGGTGCTGCTCAAACTGTGCCAGCCGGATGGCGGCGCCGGCGAGACACTTTTCACCAAGCGCGAGGGCGAGCTGTTCAAGGCAGCGCGGCGGCTGGACTGGGGCGATACATTGGACGGAAGAAGCGGGTAATCACCGAGATTGTTCTTGCTCTGTTCCAACGACTCGGATAGAAGTCAGCGCCTTTCTGAGTCAACCGGAATCGGGGCGCGGAAACACTCTTCTGTGGACGGTTTGCCGCCCCTGTGAACAACGGGGCATCGAGGTTGATTGGTCGTGCGGTGATGCAGAAAGGTCAGCACCGATTTATCTCGTTCTGATATCGAGAAGCCGGGATCAAAATCGGGGACATCATGGCAGAGGCAGCGCGAAAATTCGGCGTGGCGGAGCAGCAACCGCTTTATCGTGAAGCGCCGAACAACATCGAGGCCGAGCAGGCGCTGCTCGGCGCCATCCTCGTCAACAACGATGCCTTCTACCGCGTCTCCGACTTCCTCAAGGCCGGCCATTTCTACGAGCCGCTGCACCGGAAAATCTTCGAGGTCGCGGCCGAGCTCATCCGCATGGGCAAGGTGGCGACGCCGATCACGCTGAAAACCTTCCTGCCGGCCGACGAGAAGGTCGGCGACATGACGGTGGCGCAATATGTGGTTCGTCTGGCGGTCGAAGCCGTCACCGTCGTCAATGCCACCGATTATGGCCGCGCCATCTACGATCTGGCCACGCGCCGGGCACTGATTACCGTCGGCGAGGACATGGTCAACATCGCCTATGACGCGCCGGTCGACATGGCGCCGTCCGAACAAATCGAGGATGCCGAGCGGCGGCTGTTCGAACTGGCCGAAACCGGCCGCTATGATGGCGGCTTCGAGAGCTTCACCGACGCGGTCAAGACCGCCGTCGACATGGCCAACGCCGCCTATATGCGCGACGGCCATTTGTCGGGCCTCGCCACCGGCATGCGCGATCTCGACCGCCGCATGGGTGGCCTGCAGGCGTCGGATCTGATCATCATTGCCGGCCGTCCGGGCATGGGCAAGACGTCGCTCGCCACCAACATCGCCTTCAACATCGCCGAGATGTATGAGCCGGCGCAGCAGGCCGACGGCTCGTTCAAGGCAGCCAATGGCGGCGTCGTCGGCTTCTTCTCGCTGGAAATGTCGTCCGAGCAGCTCGCCACCCGCATCATTTCCGAACAGACGGAAATTTCGTCGTCAAAAATCCGCCGCGGCGAGATTTCGGAGATGGATTTCGAAAAGCTGGTCGCCTGCTCGCAGACCATGCAGAAGATCCCGCTGTTCATCGACCAGACCGGCGGTATCTCTATCGCGCAGCTGTCGGCGCGGGCGCGGCGGCTGAAGCGTCAGCGCGGCCTCGACCTCATCGTCATCGACTATATCCAGCTGATGCAGGGGTCGAGCGCGAAATCGTCGCAGAACCGGGTGCAGGAAATCACCGAGATCACCACCGGCCTCAAGGCGCTGGCCAAGGAACTCTCCGTTCCGATCATCGCGCTGTCGCAGCTGTCGCGTCAGGTCGAAAGCCGCGAAGACAAGCGCCCGCAGCTGTCCGATCTTCGCGAATCCGGTTCGATCGAGCAGGACGCCGACGTGGTGATGTTCGTCTATCGCGAGGAATATTATCTGAAGAACCGCGAGCCGAAGCCCGGCACCGACGAGTACATCAAGTGGGAACACGAGATGAACGAGATGCGCGGCAAGGCCGAAGTCATCGTCGCCAAGCAGCGCCACGGCCCCACAGGTTCGGTCAGCCTCGCCTTCCAGGGCGAGTTCACACGGTTTTCCGACCTCGCCGAAGAGCATCATATTGCGGAGAGGTTCGAGTAGCTTTTTGGCCTACCGCAGCGCTCCGTCACACCCCCCTCTGGCCTGCCGGCCATCTCCCCCGCAAGGGGGGAGATCAGCAGCTTTGCGGACGGCGCTCATCTTGCCACGTTGGCGATTGGCGAAAGCAGCGACGATAGCCAATCTCCCCCCTTGCGGGGGAGATGTCCGGCAGGACAGAGAGGGGTGTGCAGGATCACCCTCCTTCGGTCATTTGCAGGCAGCATCACTCCATGGCTAAATCGCGCGTCCAGTTCATCTGCCAGAATTGCGGGTCGGTGCATCAGCGCTGGGCCGGTAAATGCGATGCCTGCGGCGAGTGGAACACACTCGTCGAGGAAGGCACGTCCGGCGGCATCGGCTCGGGACCGGCCAACACGCGAAATGCGCGCAAGGGCCGCGCCGTGGTGCTGACCAGCCTGTCCGGTGACATCGAGGATGCGCCGCGGATCATCTCCGGCATTGGCGAACTCGACCGCGCCACCGGCGGCGGTTTCGTGCGCGGCTCGGCGCTGCTGGTCGGCGGGGATCCCGGCATCGGCAAGTCGACGCTGCTTACCCAGGCCGCAGCAGCATTGGCGTCAAAAGGCCACCGCATCGTCTATGTCTCGGGCGAAGAGGCTGTCGCGCAGATCCGGCTGCGGGCGCAGCGGCTTGGCGTCGCCGACACGCCGGTCGAACTTGCCGCCGAGACCAATGTCGAGGATATCCTGGCAACAATAGCCGATGGCAGAAGGCCGGACCTCGTCATCCTCGATTCCATCCAGACGCTGTGGACCGACATGGCCGACTCGGCGCCCGGCACCGTCACCCAGGTGCGCGCCTCGGCGCAAGCGATGATCCGCTACGCCAAATCCACCGGTGCTGCCATCGTGCTGGTCGGCCATGTCACCAAGGAAGGCCAGATCGCCGGTCCGCGCGTCGTCGAGCACATGGTCGACGCCGTTCTCTATTTCGAAGGCGAAGGCGGCCATCACTACCGCATCCTGCGCACGGTGAAGAACCGTTTTGGGCCGACCGACGAGATCGGCGTCTTCGAGATGTCGGACAAGGGCTTGCGCGAGGTCGCCAATCCGTCGGAGCTGTTCCTCGGCGAACGCCACGCAAAATCGCCGGGTGCCGCGGTATTTGCCGGCATGGAAGGCACACGTCCGGTGCTGGTCGAGATCCAGGCGCTGGTGGCGCCGTCCACATTGGGCACGCCGCGCCGTGCCGTCGTCGGCTGGGACGGCGCACGGCTGTCGATGATCCTTGCCGTGCTCGAAGCCCATTGCGGCGTGCGCTTCGGCACCCACGATGTCTACCTCAACGTCGCCGGCGGCTACCGGATTTCCGAGCCGGCGGCCGATCTGGCGGTTGCCGCTGCACTGGTTTCGTCGCTCACCGGTCTTGCCCTTCCCGCCGATTGCGTCTATTTCGGCGAAATCAGCCTGTCGGGCGCAGTGAGGCCGGTTGCGCATGCGCAGCAGCGCCTTAAAGAGGCCGAAAAGCTGGGTTTTGGAAGTGCGGTTCTGCCCTTGGGCAGCGAGGAGGTTGTCGGGGGGATCGGGGCCGGCGCTTTCCAGCCGACCGAACTTGCCGATCTCGTCGCACGCATAGCCGGCTCACGGCGCAGCCGTGTCGACGTGGAAGATTGACGCGGCTCGCCCGAGCCGTGAAAAGACAATCTGAGTGGGGCGAAAGACATGCCGATTACGCTGCTGGACGGAATTCTCGTCGGCTTCACCCTGGTCTCGGCGATGCTCGCCATGGTTCGCGGCCTGTCACGCGAAATCCTGTCCGTCGTGTCCTGGGCGGCTGCCGCCGCGGCGGCATTCTTCTTCTACAAGCCGGTGCTGCCTTACGTTCAGCCCTATGTCGAAAGCGACAAGATCGCCATGGCGGCATCCGCCGGCATCGTCTTCCTCATCGCGCTGATCGTCGTTTCCGTCATCACCATGAAGCTTGCCGACTGGATCATCGATTCCAGGATCGGCGCGCTCGACCGTACGCTGGGCTTCCTCTATGGCGCCGCGCGCGGCGTCCTCGTCGTCGCCGTGGCGCTGCTGTTCTTCAACTGGCTGGCCGGCGCCAAGGCCCCTGCCTGGATCGCCAACGCCAAGTCGAAGCCGCTGCTCGAGACCATCGGCGCCAAGCTGGAAAGCCTGCTGCCCGAAGATCCGGAAAACGCCATCCTGAAGAAGCTCAATCCGAATCAGCCGGCAGCCGAGACGCCTCCGGCGGCCGATGCACCGGCGGCGGATGCTCCGGCAACCGGTGACGATACGCCGGCGCCCGACGACGAGACCGACGCTCCGGCCGATAACGCACCCGCGCCCGCTGCTCCGGCTCCGGCCGCGCCGGCAAACTGATACGGACGGATGGTGCCGGACAGGCGCCATCCCGGCAGTTCCGGCCTGACTACGTTGCTTTCGCGGCGCTATCGCACTATATGGCCATTTTAGCGGAGCTTGAGCCCCATGGCAGTTTCGAAGGCAGACGCGGACGACGTGCTTTCCGCCGAAGCAGACGATCATTTTCACGACGAATGCGGCGTGTTCGGCATTTTCGGCCGGCAGGACGCTGCGGCCATCGTCACGCTAGGCCTGCATGCGCTGCAGCATCGCGGCCAGGAAGCGGCCGGCATCGTCTCCTATGACGGCACGCAGTTCCATGTCGAACGCCATGTCGGCCTGATCGGTGACACCTTCACCAAGCAGCACGTCATCGACAGCCTGCAAGGCAACCGTGCCATCGGCCACACGCGCTATGCCACGACCGGCGGCGCCGGCATGCGTAACATCCAGCCTTTCTTCGCCGAACTCGCCGATGGCGGCTTCGCCGTCGCCCATAACGGCAATCTCACCAACGCCATGACCGTGCAGCGCGCGCTGCAGAAACAGGGCGCGATCTTCTCGTCGACCTCCGACACCGAGACGCTGCTGCATCTCGTTGCCACCAGCAAGGAACGCGATTTGAATTCGCGCTTCATCGACGCCGTGCGTCAGGTCGAAGGCGCTTTCTCGCTGGTCGCGATGACCTCCAAGAAGATGATCGGCTGCCGCGATCCGCTCGGCATCCGCCCGCTGGTGCTCGGCGACCTCGACGGCGCCTGGATCCTGGCCTCCGAAACCTGCGCGCTCGACATTATCGGCGCCCGCTTCGTGCGCGACCTGAAGCCCGGCGAAATGGTCGTGGTGACCTCGAAGGGCATCGAGAGCCTGTTCCCCTTCGAGCCGCAGAAGACCCGCTTCTGCATCTTCGAATATGTCTATTTCGCCCGCCCGGACTCCTCGGTCGAAGGCCGCAATGTCTACGAAGTGCGCAAGCGTATCGGCGCCGAATTGGCGCAGGAAAGCCCGGTCGAGGCCGATATCGTCGTGCCGGTGCCGGATTCCGGCACGCCGGCGGCAATCGGCTTCTCCCAGGCGGCAGGCATCCCCTTCGAACTCGGTATCATCCGCAACCACTATGTCGGCCGAACCTTCATCCAGCCCGGCGATTCGATCCGCCATATGGGCGTCAAGCTCAAGCACAACGCCAACCGCCGGATGATCGAGGGCAAGCGCGTGGTGTTGGTCGACGATTCGATCGTGCGCGGCACCACCAGCCAGAAAATCGTGCAGATGGTGCGCGACGCCGGCGCCAAGGAAGTGCATATGCGCATCGCCTCGCCGCCGACCAGCGCGTCGTGCTTCTACGGCGTCGACACGCCGGAGAAGTCGAAGCTTTTGGCATCGCGCATGTCGATCGAGGAAATGGCCGAGTTCATCCGTGTCGATTCGCTCGGCTTCCTCACCATTGACGGGCTCTACCGCGCCGTCGGCGAAGCCAGCCGCGACAATGAGCAGCCGCAATTCTGCGACGCCTGTTTCACCGGCCAGTACCCGACCCGCCTGCTCGACTTCGAAGGTCACGACAATGTGCGCACGCTGTCGCTGCTGGCGAACAACGGGGCGTAAAGCCCAACTGCTATCCTTGAAAGCGCTCGCATGACCCTCGACCTCTCCGGCCGCGTCGCGGTCGTTACCGGCGCCTCGCGCGGCATCGGCTACTTCATCGCCAAGGAACTTGCCGCCGCTGGGGCCCATGTCATTGCGGTAGCCCGGACCGTCGGCGGGCTGGAAGAACTCGACGACCAGATCAAGGCCGAGCGCGCGAAAACCGGCAAGGGCGAAGCGACGTTGGTGCCTCTCGACCTCTCAGACATGGCCGGCATCGACCGGCTGGGCGGCGCCATTCACGAGCGCTGGGGCAAGCTCGACATTCTGGTGGCCAATGCCGGTGTGCTCGGCGTCATCTCGCCGATCGGCCATGTCGAGGCCAAAACCTTCGAGAAGGTTATGACCATCAATGTCACCTCGACCTGGCGGCTGATCCGCTCGGTCGACCCGCTGCTCAGGCTGTCCGACGCCGGCCGCGCCATTCTCATGTCGTCCGGGGCCGCGCATTCGGCGCGCGCCTTCTGGGCGCCCTATGCGGCGTCGAAGGCGGCTGTGGAAGCCATGACGCGTTCCTGGGCGCATGAGACGCAGAGCCTGCCGCTCCGCATCAATGCGGTCGACCCCGGCGCCACCCGCACCGCCATGCGTGCGCAGGCCGCGCCCGGCGAGGATCCGGAAACGCTGCCGCACCCGTCAGAGGTGGCAAAACGCATCGTGCCGCTGGCGAGCCCCGAGATGAAAGAGACGGGGCTGATCTTCCAGGTCAAGAACAACCGCTTCGTCGCCTACCGGCAGCCGGAATAAACCGGGTTGTAGCGGGATTAAACAGGCCTCCAGTTACGTTTCTTCGAATGTAGGACATTCGAAACCGGAGGACCGACATGCGTAGACTTCTTCTCGTTGCCGCCGCCGCGATTGCCGCCACAGCCGGGGTGGCGCTGGCGCAAGACGCCAAGATGAGTTTCTTCGTCACCAGCGTCGGTTCCGGCAAGGGCGCCGATCTCGGCGGTCTCAAGGGTGCCGACGCGCATTGCGCCTCGCTGGCGGAAGCGGCTGGGGTTACCGGCAAGGAATGGCACGCCTATCTCTCGAGCGCCAATGTCGATGCGCGCGACCGTATCGGCAAGGGTCCCTGGGTCAACGCCAAGGGCGAGAAGATTGCCGATGACGTCGCCTCGCTGCACAGCAACGCCAACGCCATCAACAAGCAGACGGCGCTGACCGAGAAGGGCCAAGTGGTCAATGGCCGCGGCGACAAGCCGAACCGGCACGACATATTGACCGGCTCGAAGCCTGACGGCACCAAGATCGCCGACCAGACCTGCGGCGACTGGACCTTGAGCGGGGCGGAGGGCGCGGCGATGATGGGCCATCACGACCGCACCGGCCTTGATGAGTCGGCGGCGGCGAAATCCTGGAACTCCTCGCATGCCTCGCGCGGCGGCTGCAGCCAGGAGGCGCTGAAAGGCACCGGCGGCGACGGCCTGTTCTACTGCTTTGCCGCGAACTGAGAGACGTCTGGGAGCGGTTCGTTCACGGGTCTGTGATGGTCCGGCAGGTCCCTCCCCCATCGCCCTGCTTTCGCCATCAGCCGGGAGTTGCTAGGGTCGACCCGACTCCGACACCCAGCAAAGCGAGGAATTCCCATGGCTGCTCCCAGCGTAGCATTGGTCTGGTACCTGGTGATCGCCGGCCCGCAAGGCGGCATGGTGGTGCTGCCCAGCACCTTCGACACCCGCGAACAGTGCACAAACGCGATTACCGAATATCAGAAGCAGCCGACGCCGGCCGGCTGGGCGGTCAATTGCGTGCCGAGCGCCTCGCCTTTCACCGATGAGGGTGATGCGGAAGAGCCGGCGGCGCAGTAGCGTAGTCTCCCCCCTCGAGGGGGAGATGGCCGGCAGGCCGGAGGGGGTCGCCTCGCGTAGAGTGCCAACCTCCTTCCGCACAAAGGGCGTCGCGTCCAGTCGGCCCGACCCCCTCTGTCGCCTTCGGCGACATCTCCCCCTCAAGGGCATAGGCGCTAAGATAGGTATTGCCCTGCGGAATCGGGTGTGATTCTACACTGCGATGACACACGAATCGCTTGTTGATGACGGCTGGGCCGAGACGAT
>NZ_JAMYMP010000025.1:0-75435 GCF_040318615.1 Mesorhizobium sp. M1078 | reverse complement strand
CTCAATCGTCTCGGCCCAGCCGTCATCAACAAGCGATTCGTGTGTCATCGCAGTGTAGAATCACACCCGATTCCGCAGGGCAATACCTATCTTAGCGCCTATGGCCCGAAGGGAGGGCTGGCGTTGCTCCCTAGCCGATATGCTCGGCGCGCAGCTTCTTCTTTATCTGCTCCATGCCCGCCTCGCCGCCCGCGGCCAGTTCGTCGGCGATCCTTGCCAGCTCGTCATCGGCGTTGCGGTATTTGCTGCCCCAGGCGCCGAGCGTCGCCAGCACCGGCAACAGGTCGATGCCCGCCTCCGTCAGCTTGTAGATCGCCTTGAGCTTGTGCGTGGGGTCGTCGCTTCTGGTGACAATGCCCTCATCCTGCAAGGTCTGCAGCCGCTCGGCCAGCGTGCGCGACGAGATGCCTTCGCCTGATAGCAGAAACTCCCGGAAGTGCCTTTTTCCCGCGAAAATCATGTCGCGGATGATCAGCAGCGTCCAGCGGTCACCGAGCAATTCGAGCGACAGGCTAATGGGGCAGCCGGATCTTTCCCTGGTCGACATTCCAATGCTTCCATTTCTAAATCAATTTACTATTGACATCATTTTTCTCTCGTGTCAATGGTTCCGAAAGTAAAGCAATAACCAACGCCGCCTGACCTGGCGCTGGTGACACCAGAGCTCAATCAGGAGAACGACGATGAGAAAGCTGATCCTGCAGATGCAGATATCGGTCGACGGTTTTGTCGGCGCGGCCGGCGATGAGCACTGGCAGCTCTGGGAATGGGGCGCCAACTGCCCGTGGGACGACGACTTGAAGCAGGATTTCAACACGGTGTTCGCTGGCATCGATACCATTCTGCTCAGCCGCAAGATGGCCGAAGAAGGCTATCTAACCCATTGGGGCAATGCCGCAAAAAGCTATCCGCGCGATCCCTTCTACGCCTTTGCGCAGCGCATCGTCGAGGCGCGCAAGGTGGTGCTGAGCGACAAGCTCGCGGCATCGCGGTGGGAGCGCACGACGGTTGCCAGCGGCGACCTGCCGCGCGAGGTCAAGGCGCTGAAAGCTGAAGGTGAAGGCGACATGGCGGTATTCGGCGGCGCCGGCTTTGCCTCGGCGCTGATTGCAGCGGGGTTGGTCGATGAGTTCCAGCTGTTCATCAATCCGGCCGCGCTGGGCGACGGCGAGCGGATTTTCGACCGTGGCGGCTTCCGGAAATTGCGCCTGCTCGGCTCTAAAGCCTATGCCTGCGGAATGGTGGTGAACCGCTACGCGCCGGCAATGTGAAGCAGTTCAGCGATTGAATCCGTGGACCGCTTCAACTCTTTGTTTTTGCGAGAACTCCGGACGGATCACCGCAACCCGCTCCTCGTGAACCTGCGCTAGAAATTGATCTCGACCGAAGCGGCACTTCGCTTTGCCGGCCCGTGAAACACCGCCTCGATGTTGTTGCCGTCGGGGTCGAGCAGGAAGGCGGCGTAGTAGCCGGGGTGGTAGGGCCGCTCACCCGGCGCGCCATTGTCGGCCCCGCCGGCATCGAGGCCGGCCCTGTAGAAGGCATCGACCATGGCGTTATCCCTGGCCTGGAAGGCCAGATGATGGCGCCCGGTCAGTTGTCCCCTCGCCGCCCGGCTGTCGAGGCTTGAGATGAACAGTTCGTCGGCCCAGAAATAGTCCTCGGCCTCGCCGCCGATCGGAATGCCGAGCACCTTGAAGACGGCTTCATAGAAGCGCCGGCTCGCCTTGAGGTCCCTGACCACCAGCTGGACGTGGTCGATGAGGCGGCCGCGATGCAGTTCCATGAGCGATATCTCCCGTCGCGAGACCACAAAGCTAGTGCCGCGGAGCGGCTCGTCAATTCGGCAGTCTATCTTGTCGGCGCGCTTGGCAGCCTTACACCCTGCTTTTGTCATATCCGGATGGACTTCCACGCAGACCGGATAAAAAATGCAACCGGATTGTCGGATTCGAAATCCCGCCAACGTCCTTCGGACGCAAGCGGCGCAACGGAGCTGGAGCGAGTGGCGCCGCATCGAAACCGATCTCGGGAGAAGAGCATGAACAATTCCTACCGTTGGGTGATCGTCGCGTGCGGCGCGCTGATGACCTGTGTGGCGCTCGGCGCGATGTTTTCGCTGGCGATCTTCCTCGAGCCGATGGCGCTCGACACCAACTGGTCGCGAACCGGCATTTCCAGCGCCATGACGTTGAATTTCTTGGTGATGGGTGCAGGCGGTTTCGCCTGGGGCGCCATCTATGACCGTGTCGGCGCCCGCCCGGTGGTTTTTGCCGGCGCGGTGCTGCTCGGCCTGTCGCTGGTGGTGGCGAGCCGAGCCCAATCGCTGCTGGTCTTCCAGCTGAGCTATGGCGTCATCGTCGGGATGGCGGCCAGCGCCTTCTTCGCGCCGATGATCGCGCTGACCACCGCCTGGTTCGAGACCCATCGCAGCCTGGCCGTGTCGCTGGTCTCGGCCGGCATGGGCGTGGCGCCGATGACCATTTCGCCCTTCGCGCGCTGGCTGATCACGGCCTATGACTGGCGTACCGCCATGTTCGACATCGGGATCATGGCTTGGGTGCTGTTGCTGCCGGCCGTCTTCCTGGTGCGCCAGCCGTCGGCGGCGGTCGCGGCAGCGGATGGCAGCGCGCCCGCACCTGCCGCGGCCCCCGGCATGTCAGTCGGCCAGGCGTTGCGCTCGCCGCAATTCCTGGTGCTGGGCATGACCTTCTTCGCCTGTTGCGCGGCGCATTCGGGGCCGATCTTCCACATGGTGAGCTATGCCATGTCGTGCGGCGTGGCGCCGATGGCAGCCGTGTCGATCTACAGCGTCGAGGGCCTTGCCGGCCTTGGCGGGCGCGTGCTCTACGGCGTGCTCGGCGACAGGCTGGGCGCCAAGCCGGTGCTGATCGTGGGCCTCGCCATCCAGGCGGTGGTGATCGCCGCCTATCTCGCCGTCGGCAATCTCGAGCAGTTCTATCTCCTGGCGATCATCTTCGGCGCCACCTATGGCGGCGTCATGCCGCTCTATGCGGTTCTGGCGCGCGACTATTTCGGGCCGCGCATCATCGGCACGATACTTGGCGCCGCGACCCTGTTGTCCAGCCTCGGCATGTCGTTCGGCCCGCTCGCCGGCGGCATGATCTTCGACGCCTATGCCAGCTATTCCTGGCTGTTCATCGGCTCGGCGCTGATCGGCCTCGGTGCTGCCGGCATCGCCATCGCCTTCCCGCCGCAGCCCGGCCGAGAGAGGCTGCAGGCGGCATGAGCGAAATTTCCCCTCGAGGGGAAATACTCATCACCCTGTCCCCGTTCCCGAGCGCAGCTCTTCCCTGCCCTCGTCGTCGCGGCTGAGCCTGGCGTCCGAGATCAGCACCACCGGGCATTGGCAGCGCTGCAGCACGCCGGTGGTCGTCTCGCCGAAGAAGAGTTCCTCGCCAGGGCGCCGCGCCACGCCCATGACGATCAGCGCCGCCCCCCTGCCGGCCTGGCGGGCAATGGCATCGGCGGCGGCAGCCCGGCTGCGGATGGCCGTCTCGATCTCGACGCCATAGCGGTCGGCTAGTGCGACGGTATCCTTCAGCACCGCCTCCCTGCGGCGATGCGAGACAGTGTCGCGCGGTTCGTCGCGGCCGACGCGCGCGACATAAAGTATCTTGACCCGCGCACCCGTGACCGCTGCAATCGCCAGTGCCATTTCGGCACCCCGGCGGGCGATCGCGGTGCCGTTGACCGGAACCAGAATCTTCCCGCCTTCAGGTCCTAGCCTTGGCATCTGGCGGCCGGCGCCGGTCGCCTTCAGCACCAGGCATAGCGGGCCCTCGAAGGCGCCGGCGATCTCGTTGATGCGGCGGGCAAACCCACCTTTCTACGTGACCGCGCGGCCGAGCCCGATCAGCGGCAGCCCATAGCCTTTGCGCCCCTCCTTGGCAACCGTTTCGGCCGAAAGCTCGGCCTCGTGGCGCCGCGTGACAGGCGCCGCGCGGGCCAGCTCCTCGTCCGAACTCCTGGCGGCCTCGCGGCTGTCCTCGGCACCCTTTTCGATCGGCTCGAGCTTCGCATCCGTGCCGGGCTCGGCCTCCTCCCCCTCGCCTCGGGCATGCAGCACCGTCGTCGGCCTGCCGGCGCCCACGACTCCGGCGAGGTAAGCAGCAAAGCGGCCGACAACGCCCTCATCGGTCACCACCAGCAGTCGTTCCAGATTGGCGATGAAGCCGCGTTGGTCGATCTCCTCGCGCTCCAGACGCTTCTTCTCGTTCTCGCCCATCGGCAAGCGGCCGAGTGCCCAACGCAAGGTCGGCGGCATGGCGAGCGTGGTGATGACGGCCATGGTCACGATCATGGTGAAAAGATTGTGCGACAGAACGCCGATCGACAGGCCAATCGAGGCGACGATGACTTCGGTCGAGCCGCGCGCGTTCATGCCGCAACCGACGGCGATGCCTTCCTTGCGGCTCATGCCGGCAAGCTCGGCGCCGATGAAGGCGCCGGCGAATTTGCCGAAGCTGGCGATCAGCACCAAAGCGGCCGTGAGTAGCGCAAGCTCGTGGTCGACAAGCACGGTGAGATCCGCCGAAAGGCCGGCGACGCCGAAGAAAACCGGCATGAACAGCGCCATGATGACGCCGCGCAATTGCCCTTCGATATGACGCGACAGGATCGGCGATTCCCCAACCAGTATGCCGGCGACGAAGGCGCCGAGCACGGTGTGGACGCCGATCAGATCGGTGATCAGCGCCATTGCGCCCATGATGGCGAGAATGACGGTTGACGACGGCGTATTCGCTGCGGAACGTATCGTTGGTCCAGCGGATGGCGTCGAAGACGATGCGGCGGCCAATCGTGAAGGAAAACCCCATGAAGGCGGCGACGCCGACAATGGTGAAGGCAAGGCTGCCGAGCTCGATGCGCCCCTTGGTGGCGATGCCGATCGTGATGGCGATGATCACCCAGCCGATCGTGTCCTCGATGATGGCCGACGAGACGATGATCTGACCGAGATCGCGGCGCATGAAGTTCATCTCGCGCACCACCATGGCGACGATCTTGACCGAGGAGATCGACAGCGCCGTGCCGAGGAAGAGACCGGCGACAATGCGCTCGGTTCCGTCGGCCAGCAGCGAGGCCGGCATGAACTGCGCGGCGGTGAAGCCGAGCGCGAAAGGCACGGCGACGCCCGCGGCGGAGATGGAAAAGCACGCGCGGCCGACCCTGCGCACCAGCCGCAGATCCGTCTCCATCCCGGTGAGCAACAGCAGCATCAACACGCCGAGCTGGGCGATGGCGCTGATCATGCTCTTTTGGGTGGCGTCGCCTGAAAAGATCACGCGTTCTGCTTCCGGCAATAGCCAGCCGAGCAGCGATGGCCCGAGCAGGATGCCGCCGATGAGCTGACCCATCACCGCCGGCTGGCCGAGACGCTCCAGCAACTCGCCGATGCCCCGGCCGACGAGAAGCAGAAGGAGGATTTCGAGAACGAAAATGCCCTCGCTGGACATGCCGGTCTTTTCGGCTGCCAACGATGCGGCCGGCATGAATGCGAAAGCTGCCGCGGCAAGCGCGACCGACCAGCGCCGGTTGACCACGAAGGACATGCACCCCCTCATTGTGCGTTTGCGGGCGAGATCGGTTGCACGCCACGCTCCCTTGGCGCGCCGCAGGTTCCTCCTTACCTGAATCGCATAACAGGCCTATCTGACTGCGGATAAACCGCCGAGACCCGGGCGGGCGACGGAACATTTTCAACCGATTGCGCGTTGCGCAGATGGGGATGACCGGCGTCGCTTCGGCCGGCCATGGCGTTGGGAGGCGCGTGGCAAGGGATGTCCCAGGTCAAGACCGTGAAAACCGACGAAGCGGCTGCAGCGCCGCGGGCCTCTGATGCGTTCGCGCTGAAGCTCACCTCATCGGAATTCGTGGCCACCATGTCGCATTTCCACCGCGCCGAAATCGCCCGCATGGCCGGCTGGCGCGACCGGCTGGACCGTACCAGCAACTGGGCGATTACTGTCGTCGCCGCCATGCTCTCAGTCTCACTCTCGACGCCCAGCGCCCATCACGGGGTGCTGCTCTTTGCCATGCTGCTGACCACGCTGCTGCTATGGATCGAGGCGCGGCGCTATCGTTTCTTCGATGTCTACCGGGCCAGGGTGCGCCAGTTCGAGCGCTATTATTTCGCGCAGATCTTCTCGCCGCAGCCCGACTACGCCTCCAACTGGCTGGCCATCGTCGGCGAAGGCCTGCGTTCGCCGCGCTTCCTGATCTCGCAACGCGCGGCGTTGGTGCGCCGGCTGCGCCGCAACTACATTTTCATGTACACGATCCTGATGCTGGCGTGGGTGCTGAAGATCACGACGCCCAGTCTGCAGCGCGAAGGGTCGCCGATAGGCTTGGGCGCGTCGTTTCTCGACGCCACGCGCGTGGCGCAGCTCGGCCCGGTTCCAGGCATCTATGTCGTGTGCATGGTCGGGCTGTTCTATGTCGGCCTACTCGCAGCCGCTTTCCTCATCTCAAGCGCCGAGGGCGAGCTTTCGCATGGCACCGTGCATGTCTGAGAGCGGCCTCGAAAAGCGCAATCTGCCGCGGTGATCTTCAACAAACATTGTCGACCATCAGAGCGGTCGCTTCCGACCGGCTTGCGGCTTCCTCAACCGGAAGCCGTGCGCGATGGCGCTTGTAGGCGGTGAGCGCGATGACCAGCACGCAGCATACGGCGTTCAGCCAGTTGATCGCCGCCAGCGCGGGATCGTTCAGATTGATGTGGGCGTAGAGTCCCGTCGTGGCGTTGGCGCCTGTCCACAACAGCCAGGTCGCGTAGGAAATCGCCGACGCCCCGTGCCTGTCCCGGGCCACCCGCACGATCTGCGGCAGGTAGGACACCACGCGCAAGCCGTTGAAAATAGTGAAAAGATAAAAAGACAGATCAGCAAGTGTCATCCGAAACCCCTGTCATGGCCGGACGTCCCATAGCGTTCCTTGCAGTGGCGGCATGTGAGCCCGTTCACATGCCGGCTTCGACTTTCCTGTTGCGGCCCGGCATCCGGATTCTTTCGCCATGGGGGCGTTCGCCGTGAGGCAGCCCGACGAGGTCGACATGAACCAGATCCTGTTTCGGGGCGACGGCGCAGGAGTACTAAACAGATCTCGTGCTTGGGCAAAGTTCGGGTTGACCGCTGCCAAGAGCGCGGCGACTATCCCTGCAACGTGCAGGAGGACATGAGAATGGACGAACCCGATCGCTGGCGGCACATGGCGAGCGCCCCCAAGGACGGCAGCCGCATCCTGGTCACGGTCAGGCCATCGGAACAGGGGCCGGCCGAGGTCGACCTCGCTTACTGGTCGCGCGCCGACCAGTTCGGCACGGAGGGCTGGCGCTCTTCCGATTCGTCGCCAGGACGGGTGATCGAATACCCCGAACCGGAGTTGAAATGCTGGATGCCGCTGCCGACGGCCAATCTGAGCCGGGCTTCAATGCCAAGTCCGTGGCAAGGCGAAGACGTCCCGCTGCTCGACGGCTCCGGGATATGATCTCGGCGGGATGACCGCAGGAAATACGCTGCCGGCCCAATACTTGACGGCCTTACTTCGGCCGACGCACCGATCGCACCATGCCGCCGGGGCCGCTGCCGCAGAAGAAGCGGTCTCCGCCGTCGGATTCGAGCCCCGACACGCCCTGCCCCGCCGGCATGTCGAGCCGTTGCAGCACCTTTCCGGTCTGTGGGTCGACGCGCCGGACATCACTCTGGTCGCCTTCCCAGGTGCCGTGCCAGAGCTCGCCATCGACCCAGGTCACTCCGGTGACGAAGCGGTTTGAGTCGATGGTCCGCAGGATTTTCCCGGTCTCGGGATCGATCTGGTGGATCTTGCGCTCCCGGTTCTGCCCCACCCAGAGCGTGCCCTCGGCCCAGGTCATGCCGGAATCGCGGCCGCCACCGGGCGCCGGGATGGTGGAGAGCACCTTGCCGGTATCGGGGTCGATCTTCTGGATGCGGTCCCCGGCGAGCTGGAACAGATGCCGGCCGTCATAGGCGGTGCCGGCATGTGCCGCGACATCGATCGAGCGCAGCATCTCGCCGCTTGCCGGATCGAAGGCGGTCAGCCGCTCGCCCGCGGCAAACCAGACATTCTGCCCGTCGAAGCTCACGCCATGCACGGTGTCGACATCAGGAAAGGGCCCGTATTGGCGCAGGATTTCCGCTGCTGAATGTTTCATGTCCTGATCCTCGATCATGGTCACCTTTCCTAACCGTTCGGCAGCGGTGACGGGAGTAACAAGGTGGTCGTGAAACCAGCGACCGGGGGCGTCATCCAGCGCCGCGCCCGGCCGTGGCCGAAGGACTGCACCTTGCCGGTCTCGGCCAACTGCTCGAGCGCCCGCTGTACGCTGCGCTGTCCGGCGCCTAGCGCCAGCGCCAACGCCGAGCTGGCCCAGGATTCACCATCGGCCAGGAAGGCCAGCACCGCGGCGTGCCGCTCCTCGATCGGCCGCGCCAGCACCGCCACGGAGCCTGCTTCGCGCGGCTTCAGCGCAAAGCCCTGGCTGGTCGCGCCGATGCCCGCCAGCGGCCGCAATTCGGCGCGCAGCCGGCCGATCTCGACCCGCAGCCTGGCGCGATGCGATTCATCGGCATGCCGGCCGCCAAAGGCGCGGGCAATCAGCGTCGCCCTCGGCACATCCGCCGGCCAGGCTTCGGCAAGCGCGCGCGCCAGCGCAAACAGCACCGGCCGCGTTGCCAGCGAGATCGTTGTTTCCTGCTTGTGCACGATATAGCGGAACGTATCGACGACCAGCGCGCGCGACGCCTGCAGCGCCTCGACCTCTTCGAGCAACAGCGGATGCTCCTCGCCGCCAGCGATCAGCCGCGCCGCCGGCGTCTCCAGGGCCAGGAAGGCGCTGTCGACCTCCCCCATGAGACCCGGAATGCCGGCCCGGCGGGCGGCATGGCGCGCCCACTCAAGGGCTGCGCGCGCGGCCTTCGTCTTCAGGCGCCGCATGGCGATGCCGGCAACCGCGAGTTCATGCGCGGCGCGTGAGGCCGGCGGAAGCGGCGACGGATCGAGCCCAGCCAGCACGTCTTCAGCCTCGTCGAGGCGGCCGATCAGCAGCAGGCGGCGCACTTTGAGATGCCCGGCATGCGCCGCGTTCAGCCGGTCGCCATGCTTTTCCAATGTCGACCGCGCCGCGTCGAGCGCCTTGGACGGCCAGCCGAGATCACGCGAAACAAGCGCGATCTCGCCTTCGGCGACAACGCACCTGGCGCGCGCCACCGCCTCCTTTGGACCGAAGGCACGGCCGGCCCTACGCAACAGTACTTTGGCGCGATCGAAATCGCCGAGCTGCGCCATGGCAATGCCGCGCAACGCCAGCGCCGGGGCATCCTCGCGCAAGGCGACGCGATCGAGTGCCGCCAGCGGATTGCCCGCCGCCAGCGCCAGCCCTGCCGCGGTGATCAGCGAGTCCATGCAAATCCCGTCACATTTGTAACTCCCACCGCTCCCCTTATCGGCCCTAACTTAAGTCACCACCGCCAAGCAGCAAGCCGCGGACGGCGACCTAGCCATCTGGACTGGTTGAAGACGCCTGCGTTGACGGCAATATCTGCATTCGCTAGCCTGAGCATCTCAGTTAGTCGTACTAAGCTTCTCAACGGAGAAAACTGACTATGCCTGTTTCCGAGGACCTTGAGCACACCGTTCGGCCCCGCCACCCCTGCTGCGGTGGCCCGCCTGCGAATGCCGTCACATTTGTAACTCCGCCCTCGCCGCCTCGCGGCCCTAGCCTGCCTCACGATCAACAGGCAACGACAAGCCACAACGGCTCAACAACTGGCAAAGGAAACAAGCAATGACCAAGCACGTGGCAATGAAGACCCCACCGGTCGTTTCAAGGCAAGAATGGGAAGCCGAGCGCGAAAAGATGCTGGTGAAGGAAAAGGCAACGATGCGCGCCAGGGACGCGCTGTCGGCCGAGCGCCGGCGCATGCCATGGATGGAAGTAGACAAGGCCTATGTGTTTGAAGGTCCCAACGGCAAAGCGAGCCTGCTCGATTTGTTCGAGGGCCGGCGGCAGTTGATCGTCTACCGCGCCTTCTACGAACCCGGCGTCCACGGCTGGCCCGAACATGCCTGCCGCGGCTGTTCGCTCGGCGCCGACCAGGTCGGCCATCTCGCCCATCTGAACGCCCGCAACACCACCCTTGCCTATGCCTCGCGCGCGCCGCAGGCCGACATTGTCAACTTGAAGCGGCGGATGGGTTGGGAGATGCCCTGGTACACAATCACCGACAGTTTCGACAAGGATTTCGGCGTCGACGAATGGCACGGCCACAACGTGTTCATCCAGGACGGCAAGAAAGTGTATCGCACCTACTTCATCAACAACCGCGGCGACGAGCAGATGGGCACGGTCTGGAGCTACCTCGACGCAACGCCGCTCGGCCGCCAGGAAATCTGGGAGGATTCGCCCGAAGGCTATCCGCAGACCGAGCTCTACAGCTGGTGGAACTGGCACGACAATTACGACGCCGCACCCGACAAGACGTGGGAGGAAGTGTCGGCGGCCGGCGAAGCCGCGTTCCGCAACAAGGACGGCAAGTAAGGACCTGGAGCGGCGCCCATCCAGCTTGGTTTCCTGTCCCTCACGGGACAGGAAACCCGGGCATTGATCATCAAGGGATTACGACCATGAGCGATATCGGCACAGGCACCGGCAGTGAGGTCCCTCAACGCTCCGATGCAGTTTCTCTCCGCACCGCCGACTGGCTGTGCCTCGCCGCGGCCCCTGTTTTCGCCGTGATGGCGCTGTTTACCTGCATTCACGCTGGCGACGGCGTCATGTCGTGCCTGGGGGCCGATGCCTCCCCGCTCACCGGCATGCCGCTGATGTATCTCTTGATGAGCGCCGTCCATCTGGCGCCTTGGCTGCGCGTGATTTCCGGCCGGCCGGTCCGGCGATAGGCTGGACCGCCGCCGCCATGCTAACGCTCTTTACGTCGGAGAGAGACTATGAAGCTGGTCAGGCTGAGAGCGCCGGGCGGGTTGGACAAGCTCGACCTGGTCGAGGAGGATCAGCCCCGGCCTGGGCGGGGAGAAATGCTGGTCAGGATTCGCGCCTGCGCGCTGAACATGCGCGACGATTTCGCCGTACAAGGCAAGGTGCCGCTCGCCGAAGGCCGCGTGCCGCTGTCGGATGGCGCCGGCGAGGTGATCGCGATCGGTGACGGCGTCGACACGTTCAAGCCGGGCGACAGCGTCGTCAGTGTTTTCTACCCCTGGTGGCTGGCCGGCGACATGAGATCCGATACAAGCCGCGACGTTCCCGGAGACAGTTTCGACGGCTTCGCCAGCGAGTATGTGTGCATGCCGGCGCAGGCCTTCACCAAGGCGCCGGCGGGCTATACGCATCTCGAGGCGCTGACCTGCACGGGCGTCACCGCCTGGCGCGGCCTGGTGACATGCGGCAAGGTAAAGCCCGGCGACACGGTGCTGATCCTTGGCACCGGCAGCGTGTCATTGTTTGCGCTGCAATTTGCCAAGGCCGCCGGCGCAAGGGTCATCGCCACGTCGTCCGATGAAGAGAAGCTGGAGAAGCTCAGACGACTCGGGGCCGACAGCGTCATCAACTACAAGGCGGTGCCGGAGTGGGGCGGCAGGGCCAGGGAACTGACGGACGGACGGGGCATCGATCATGTGATCGAGGTCGGCGGACCGGCGACGCTGGCGCAGTCGATAGCGGCCTGCCGGACAGGCGGGCATATCGCACTCATCGGCGTCCTGACCGGCTTTGCAGCAGAAGTTTGGATCCCGGCGCTGTTTTCGAACCAGATCCGCATCAGCGGAATTTCCATCGGCAGCAAAGCCGACCAGCAGGACATGATCCGTGCCATAGAGGTCAACCGCCTGAAGCCCGTCATCGACAGCAGCTTTCCACTGCAGGATATCGCCGCCGCCTTCAGGCACTACGAAGCGCAAAGGCATTTCGGCAAGGTCTGCCTCGAGCTTTAGATCCTGCGATCGGCATTCCTACCCAGCGGCCGGCGCCAGCGTCCCGCTTGCCATCAGGCCCCAGAGCTGATCGGCGGTCAGCTGTCTGGCCGAGCCGTCGTAAGCCACCCTGCCGAGGCTGAGCACGACGATCCTGTCGGCCAGCGCCCTGACCGTCGACAGGTCGTGCGTGACCAGGATGACGCCGGTGCCGCTGGCGGCGATCGAACGGATCAGCTTGACGACCTGCGCGGTCTGCTTGACGCCGAGCGCGGCGGTGGGCTCGTCGAGGCAGATCAGCTTGACGTGATCGGCAAGCGCGCGGGCAATGGCGATGGACTGCCGCTGGCCGCCCGACAGCGAGCGCACCAGAACGTTTTCGTCGCGAAGCGTGACGCCCAGCGCGGCAAGCCGGGCACAACACTGCTCGGCGGCCTTTCGGTCGTCGCGAACCGGGAAGACACCGAGCCAACGCCGCGTTTCCTCACGCCCGAGGATCATGTTGTGGGCGACGCTGAGGTTTGGGCAGAGCGCCAAATCCTGGTAGACCGTCTCCAGGCCGGCGCCGCGTGCATCCTGCGGGCTCCTGAAGGAAATCGGCTGGCTCTCAAGGGTCATCGCGCCGGCATCGGGCTGGATGGCGCCCGAAATAATCTTCACCAGCGTCGACTTGCCGGCGCCATTGTCGCCGAGCAGACAGACGATCTCGCCTTTGCCGACCGTGAAGCTCGCCTCTTCCACGGCCGTCAGCGCGCCGTAGGATTTGCGGGCGCCGGCAATCGAGAATGCCGGACCTTGCGGGGCTTCTGCATTGCCCGCCGTCACGGCAGGGCCGGCCGAGGCGACGGCACCATTGTCCGCCACCGTGAAGTTGGTCGCGGCCGCCCGAGCGCGCCGGCCGCGAAAACCGATCGCAGCCTGATCGGCCACCAACGCCAGCAACAGCATGCTTCCCACCGAAATGGATTGCCACCATGATTGCAGGCCGACGAAGATCAGTCCTGCATTGAGGATGCCGATGGTGGCAACGCCGATGGCGATGCCGAGCGGCCGTCCGGAGCCGCCGGAAAACGCAACGCCGCCGAGGATCGCGGCGGTGAGCACGTCGAGCTCGAAGCGAACGCCGATGGTCGGCGTGATGCTGCCGAGACGACCGGCGATCAGAACCGAGACCAGGCCGATCAGCAAGCCATTGGCGGCGTAGAGGCCAACCACCGTGCGCCGCACCGGAATGCCGCAGAGTTCGGCTGCGCGCGGGTCGCCGCCTATGGCGTAGAGCCTCAAGCCGGTGACCGTGCTGGTCAAGACAAAGGCTCCGATCACAAAGACCAGCGCGGCGATGATCACGGTGTACTGGATGCCGAAGATCTTGCCCCGCCCCAATTCGAGCAGAGCCTCGGGAAAACCATAGACCGCGGTGCTGGAGACGACGAAGGCAAGGCCGCCATAGAGCGCCAGCATCGCCAGCGTGACGATCAACGGCGAGATGCTCAGCCTGCGCACCAGCAGACCGTTGAGCAGACCGAGCAAAAGGCCCAGACCCAGGCCGACGCAGATCGCCAGCAGCGCGCTCTGCGTCGCCACTGCAACCTTGGCAGTGATGATGCCGATCAAGGCGACCATGCTGCCGATGGAGAGGTCGACATAGCCGGCGATCAGCAGCGCGGAGGTGCCGAGCACGGCAATCAGGATCGAGGTCGAGTTCACGCCGATGACGACGAAATTGTCGAGGCTGAAGAACGATTTGTTCAACAGCGAGAAGGCGACGATCAACCCCAGCGCAACCAGGGCAAGGCCGACGCGGCCCGAGGCTTCGCCGGGCGGCTTGGTGCCGGGCAGCAGGGATGAGGCTGCTTGCATCGGCAGCCGCTCGGATCGAACATTGTCTGTCATCATGCCCAACCGGACTCAAGGATAGGAACCGGCCGGCCAGCCACGGCTGGATCCGGCCGGCGCAACACATTGGGCGCTACTTTGCCTCGGATGACCAGGGGAAATTCACATACTGGTCGCGCGTATCGTAGCAGATGTTGCCGTACATCCTGAGATAGATGTCGCGGCGCTTCGGATCCTTGTAGACCGCGGCCGGGTCGGCGACGTCGGCCTCGTACTGGGCCATGTAGTCGCTGGTCAGCGCCACCGGCAGGATATCCATCGCCTGCGGGATGCTCTTGCCCTCCAGCCAGTCGGCCGCGTGCTGGCCCATGGCATAAGCGAAGACCGGCGACGCCAGGCTGATGCTTGCCTTGTAGGGACCGCCGCCTTTCTTGATCGCGGCGACCGCCTCCGGCTCGCCGTCGATGCCGCCAAGGAACTGGTCCGGCCTCGCCTTGCCCGCCGCTTCCAGCGCAGCCAGCGCGCCGAGCACGACGGTGTCGGCGCCGAGCACGACATCGACGTCGGGATGGGCCTGGAGAATGGTGCTCATCGTGGCAAAGCCGCCTTCCTTGTTGACGGGATTGGGCGAGATGTCGGCGACGATGGTGACGCCTGGCATGGCCTTGAAGATGTCGCGCATGGCGGCAAAGCGCGGCGCCAGGAATTCCATGCTGTCATGCGACAGGATGACGACATTGGCCTTGCCGCCGAGCTTGTCCTTTATGTAGGCTGCGGCCGCTTCGGCCAGCACCTTGCCGGTCTCGTATTGCGGCGCGTTGAGCAGCGACGTCGCGGGCGGCGGCACGATAGTGCCGACATAGGCGCCCGACCAGATAAGCTCCTGCAGGCTGCGGCTCATCGAGGCCGGGTCCACGGGGGCTGCGACCAGACCGCCGATCTTGGAGGCGAGAAACAATTGCACCTGCTCGACCCCCTTGGCGGCGTCATTGTTGGCAAGCGCGCGGCGATATTCCAGCCCGCGATCCTTGGCGGCGGCGGCCAGGCCGCGGTCGACGCCCTGCATGAATTCACGCTCGTTGTCCTGCGCGAAGGCCAGCACCTTGTTCAGGCCGGGCGGTGGGCTGCAGGCCGGCGCCTTCGGATCGAACGGCGCAAATACCGCCGGCTTGGTGAGCCCGGCCGGGCCGTCCTGCGCGCTTGCCAGAATGGTACCGCCCGCGAGCACACCGGCAACGCCGAGCAGCGTAGCCAGCATCATGTTCCTGTCAGATCGCATTTTACTTCCTCCCTGTCGTTGATTGTTGCCGCGCATCGCAAGCCTCGCGGTCGCTACTCTTCCCAGTCTCCCCAGATACCCACCTTCCCGCTCGCAAGTCAAAACTTTTTCCAGTGGAATTAATTAATCAGAGATAGTCGGGTGACTCGCCCACGCGATCACGCCTTGCCGATCAGCGACTGGACGACTTTGGCCAATTCCGTGCCGAGCACGCGATGCGCGTCGCTGTCGAGGTGAATGCCGTCTACCGCGCTCGACTCGACGACATCGCCGGCGTTGAAGAACGCGGCGCCGGCGCGCCGGGCCGCATCGCGGAACAGGCCGGCAAAGTGCATCGACTTTGCGGCGCCGCCCAGGAACATCTGGCCGAACCAGTCGACCTCCAGCATCGGCGGCGGCGCTACTATCAGGACCGCGGGCGCCACGCCCGCGGGGCCAGCTTCGCTGCGCAGGACAATTCTGGCCAAGATCTCAATGGAATCAGCGACGTCATTCGGCGTTACCGAGAACCTATGCTTGAGATCGTTGGTGCCGAGCATCAGGATGACGAGGTCGAGCGGCATATGCGTTTCCAGGCACACCGGGAGCGATTTGAGCCCGTTCTTGTGGAGACCTTCGATCGGATCGTCGTGCACGGTGGTGCGCCCGCCCTGCCCTTCTTCGATCACATCCCATCCGTTGCCGAGCTGGCGGCGCATGATGCCCGGCCAGCGGCGGTCGGGCGTGAAGCGGTGCCGTCCGACGCGGGCCAGGGTGGGAATGGCGCCATAGGTATTGGAATCGCCAAAGCACATGATGGTCCGGGTCTGCGTCACGGCATTGCTCCTCCAGGCTTGCATACTTTGAACGACAGCAGGCCGGCTGGCGTCAACTACATTTTTCCATCGGGTGGATTTAAGTGTTGCCTTGCCAGGCCCGCATTGCTACGTCAGCGCTTTGATCGGCTCGCCTTGCGGCCAAACTCCTTGCGCAGGGGAAAGCGTGACCGGCACCAGCTTCTTCAGTCTCGAAAAGATCGCCGAGGGCCGCAGCGGCGGAACCACGCAGGCCGAGAGCCGCGTCTACAACGAACGCCTGATCGTCTCGCTGATCCGCCGGCACGGCCAGCTGGCCAAGACCGATTTGACGCGGCTGACCGGGCTGGCCGCGCAAACCATCACCACCATCGTCAACCGCGCCGCCGACAACAAGCTGCTGCTGCGCCTGGAGCCTTTGCGCGGACGGCTGGGGCAACCCTCGGTTCCCTATGCGTTGAACCCGAAAGCCGCGTACGCCTTCGGCCTCAAGGTCGACCATCGCAGCGCCGATGTCGCCCTGGTCAATTTCGTCGGCGACGTGATGGCGTTCGAACGGACGCTGTTCGACTATCCGACGCCCGTCGAGGTGATGAAATTCGCCAAGGGCGCCATCGCGCGCATGTGCCGCAAGCACAGATCGATAGAGCAAGACCGCATCGCGGGTCTTGGCATCGCCTCGCCATTCCATCAGTGGAACCTGAGCGAAGAGGGCGCGGTGCCGGCGAGCAGGCTGGATGCCTGGAGGGAAATCGACATTCGCGCCGAACTGGACCGGGCGTTCGACTGGCCGGTGTTCCTCTACAACGACGCCACGGTGTCGGCCGCGGCCGAACTGATGTTTGGCGCCGGCGGATCGCGCGCCGACTTTCTCTATGCCTATGTCGGGCACTTCATCGGCGGCGGCCTGGTGCTCGATCATCACTTGTTCCCCGGCCGCAACAAGCTGGCCGGGGCGCTGGGCGACATGCCGGTGCCCGCGCCGGGGCGCAAGGGCGACGGGATGACCCCGTTGCTGCGCGTCGCTTCGCTGCATTCGCTGGCCGGCAAGCTCAACGACCAGGACAATGGGGACGAGGGCGCCGGCCGCATCTGGTCGTCGCCCGACGACTGGGGCGACCTTGGAGAGCCGCTCACCGCGTGGATCGATGAGGTTTCGGACGGGCTTGCCTATGCCGCCCGCAGTGCCGTTGCCTTGCTCGACATCGACAATGTGGTGATCGACGGCGCCATACCGAATGGCGTGCGCAAGGAGATCGCCAAGGCCATGCGCAGAAAGCTGGCACGGATCCTTGTCGATCGCCCCGAGCCGTTCTCCGTCATCGAGGGGACGTTTGGCCATCTCGGCCCCGTTATCGGCGGCGCCAGCATTCCGTTGCTGGTGAAATATTCGAACGACAAGGAACTGCTCTTCAAGGAATAGGCGCGCAGCCGCCGGCACCAGGCATTCCCCAAACAGCGAACTGTGAGACTTGTCACATACCTGCTCGTGAAGCGCGTGCTACTTGCACCCTGCGGTCGGTCGACGCCGAAAGAAATCGCCTGCCATGGTCTGGCGGTGACGGGCCTTTCACTTTATGCTGTGGCAGGTTGCATACTCTCAACGGACCTTGATGCCGCAAGCGGTGTTCTCGTCGGCGTCAGGCCGCGACCAGGAGTTTTGTCATGCTCCGACTTTGCGGATTCATCGCGGCCTTCATCCTTGCCGGCTTCACAAGCTTCGAGGCCTGCGCCGATCGAAGGGTCGCGCTCGTCATCGGCAATTCCGATTATCGCGACATCCCGGCGCTGAAGAACCCGGCCAAGGATGCCCAGGACGTATCGGCCACGTTCCGGCTGGCCGGCTTCGAGGTTTTCGTCGCCGAGAACCTCACCAAGCAGCAGTTCGAAGGCCAGTTCCGGGACTATCTGGCCGCCGCCGACGGCGCCGATCTCGCCGTCGTCTACTATTCCGGGCACGGCTTTCAGATCGGCGGCGAGAATTTCCTGATACCCGTCGACGCCTCGTTGAAGAAGGCGGCCGACATCGAGGTCCAGGCCATCAAGCTCAACGACGTGCTGGAGCAGCTGCGCTCGAAGTCGAAGATCCAGGTGATCATCCTCGATGCCTGCCGCAACAACCCCTTCCCGCGCAACAATTACTGGCTGCGCGACCAGCTTGTCACCGCCGGCAATACCGGGCTGGCGCAGGTGCGAAGCTCGCTTAACACGCTGATTGCCTTCGCCACCGAACCAGGCGCGGTCGCCTATGACGGCAGCGGCGACCTCAGCCCGTTTTCATCGGCCTTTTCGCGGCGCGCGCTGGCGCCGAACCAGGAGATCCGCACGGTCATGTCGGCGGTGCGCCGCGATGTCGTGCAGGCCACCAACGGCATGCAGGTGCCCTGGGAAAATTCCTCGCTGATCGATGACGTGGTGCTGGTGCGCCGCAACAACCGGCCTTCGCTGCCGCCAGTGCTGGAGAAGGTAGTGCTCTCGGGGGTCGGTCCTGTCGCTCTCGGCCTGCCGGAGCCGGTCGATGTCGATGGCGGCGCTATCAGCGTCAGCATCGAACGTCCGCCGGCAATGGGCCGTCTGGTGCTGGACGGCAAAGACGTCGCGGTGGGCGAACCGATCGCCGGCAAGGACCTGCCGCGCCTGCAAATGGATGTCCCCAAAGGCGCCGCCACGCAGGACGAGGTGGATATGCTGGCCTATGCCACGCATGACAATTGGGGCGGCGGGAGCCAGGGCATACTCGTGTTCCGCGTCAAGAGCGGCGAAGGTGCGGCGGGTCAGCAGATCATGGCTTCGCTCGAGGCCGAGCAGAAGCAGCAGGTGCTGGATCGCGGCATCCACATCACCGGCGCTGCCGAAGCGATCGAGAACCGCGAGCTTGATATTCCCGTCGGCGTCGGCCCGGTCGCGCTCAATCTGGATTTCCCCACCGACGATCCGGCGGTCAGCCTGAAGGTCACGGGGTATCCGGCAACGGGAACGCTGTCATTGCCTGATCGAACCTTGTCGCCGCAATCCAGCCTTCTGGCCGGTGAAGTCGACCATCTCCGTTACGAGCCGCAGATCGGCGCCGGCGCGCCGGTCGAGGTCGGCTTCGAAATCCGGGCCGACAGCAGCTCGGCTAAGCCCGCGACAATGAAGCTGTCGCCGACGGTCGATGCCTGCGATACCGCCGCCGGCGAGCCTCTCGACCTGCAAGGGGTGGTGCCCGGCCTGCTGCCGAACGAGATCGGCGCCGGTGCGGTGGCAGCCTGCGAGGCGGCCGTGAAAACCTATCCAGACGTCGCCCGCTTCCACTACGAGCTCGGCCGCGCCCTGCTTGCGGCAGGCCAGGTTAGAGAGGCCAGGACAGCCATCGAGGACGCCGCCAAGAAAGGCCATGTGCGCGCCGTCTTCGAACTCGGCTATCTCAACGCAACCGGAACCGGAACGACCATAGACCGCACCCAGGCCAACGCTCTCTACAAGGCTGCCGCCGACAAGGGTGATCCTTACGGTATGACCTCGTGGGGACGCGCGCTGTTCAATGGCTATGGCGTCAACCGCGATACGGCCAAGGGCCTCGACCTGCTGCTCAAGGCGGCGGCCATGGGGCACACCTATGCCATGAACGATCTTGCCGCCATCTTCACCGAGGGCCGCAATGGCGTGCCTGCCGATCCGGCCCGCGCCGTCGCCTTCCTGCAAGCGGGGGTGCAGCGCCAAGACATGTATTCGATGAACCTGCTCGGCCGCAATTACCTCGCCGGCCAGGGCATCGACAAGGATCCGAAGACGGCGCAGGCCCTGTTCCAGCAGGCCACCGATCTTGGCCAGCCCTACGCGCCCGGCAGCCTCGCCCGCATGTACAGGGATGGCGCCGGTGTGCGCCAGGACCCGGCGGAAGCGCAAAGGCTGTTCGAACTGGCGACCACGCGCGGCGATCCGTCGAGCGCCTATGATCGCGCGGCGCTTGAAATGGCGAAAGGCGACAAGGCCGATCAGGCTGTCGCGGTGCGCTTCCTGGCATTCGCCGTCGCGCTCGATCTGCGCAAGGAGCTGCCGGACGCCAAAAAGGGCCTGGCGCAGTTCGGCACCAAGCCGAAAACGGCAGCTTTGGACGCCCTGCGTCGAGAGCTCAAGTCGAAGATTCCCGCGTCCGGTTCGCTGGACACGCAACTGGTCAATGCGGCCCGGGGGGTCTGGGAAGAAGCCAATCCGCGTCGGGATTTGTTCTGAACAATAAGGAGGCCATGGTGGGCAAGGCATTCAAGCAGACATTCGGGCAGGCATTCATCGGGATAATTCTATCCGGCGTTCTGGCCGGGCTCATGGGCTGCACCTCGGTGTCGCCGATGTTTGAGCCGGCATCGCCGGTGAAACATCGCAAGGTGGTTCGCGCAGCACCCCAGCCAAAGGTGGTCAGATTCAAGAAGGCGGCCACCGGCAAAGTGATCAAGCCGGCCGAGGAGATCCCGCAAAAGCCGCCCGTCATTCCCGCTCTCGGCGGTAGCGGCGGAGGCGGTGGGGCTGGCGGCGGCGGCGGCGGTTGGGGATGAGATCGTCGACCAAGGGCGCTGCACTCAGCGGCCCCAAAGGGTCTTGCTAAGATCCGCATGAGCCTTGGACAACGTCAAGCCGAAATCGTCCATCCCTGTCGCGGCATCGGTTGGCCAGCGGACAATTCGGCGCAGCGCTGCACGGAAAAGGCAGCGGACGAACGCTGCCAGTGCAGAGGCCACGACCGCCGCCGGATCGAGTCTGCGAGCCGCCAAAGCCCGATGGGCCTGTTGTGTTTCGAGATAGCGGGCCAGCGCAACATCGTGACGCGATGGTGCGCCAAGCTCCTGCCGGTCGCGCCCGGGGTCGTCATGCCAGATGGGCCACTCGGTCGGGCTAGGGTGATGCACGGTATCCTCCTGCGAAAAGAGATCCAGTGCGAACAATCTCCTCAAGCGCCGTGAGCAACGCGTGGGAACCTGCGTGATGGAATCGTGAAAAGCGCCTCGGCGGCGGAATAAGTGTTGAAATGGACCGAGCTTGAGCGGATCGTCGTCGCGCTGTGACCGTGGCGGATCCGATGACCGGACCTTATCTTCACCTGCTGGGTGGTTTCGACTTTGCCGGCGTCGGGGCCACGGTTCCAGCCATCAGCCGCAAGGCGCGTGCGATGGTCGCCTATCTCGCGCTGCAGTCGGGGCATTCGCAGTCGCGCGAGAAGCTGGCGACCCTGCTCTGGGGCATCAACAGCGAGGCGCAGGCGCGAATGAGCCTGCGGCAAGCGGTATCGTCTGTCAGGAAGGCCATGCAGACGTGCGGCGGCGGCCGCTTCCTCACCGATGGCAACAGCGTCGCTCTGCATCTCGACGGCCTTGATTTCGACGTCGCGCGGTTCGAGGCGCTGGTCGCCAGCCCGGCACCCGAAGACCTCGAACTGGCGCTCAATGTCTACCGCGGCGACCTGCTCGACGGCTTCGGCCTGAAGGAGGAGCCATTCGAGGACTGGCTGAGGATCGAACGCGAGCGGCTGCGGGCATTGGCCGTCGCGGCGCTCGACAGGCTCGTCGCGCATTATGCAGCGACGAACGATCCTGCCGCATGCGTGCGCGCGGCAGCGCGCCTGCTGGCCATGGACCCGTTGAGGGAGGATGTCCACCGGGCCCTGATGCGCGCCTATGCGGCGCAAGGCAGGACCAATCTCGCGCTGAAGCAATATGAGCACTGCCGCACCGCGCTTCTACGCGATCTCAAGCTGCAGCCGGAGCCGGAGACGCGGCAATTGTTTGAGACGCTGCGCACACGCCGCACAATGGCGCCGGCACGGCCACCCACGACCGATGCGGATGACGCTACCTGCTTCAGCCACGAACTCGCAGCCCCCCCGACCCACTATGTCAAATCGGCCGGGATCAACATCGCGTATCAGGTGACCGGCGACGGTCCGGTCGACCTGATCCATGTGCCGGGATGGGTCTCCAACCTCGACCACGCCTGGGGCTCGCCGCGGCTTTCGCATGTGCACCGGCGGCTCGGCACTTTCTCGCGCCTAATCCGCATGGACAAGCGCGGCACCGGGCTCTCCGACCGCAATGTCGGTCTGCCGACCCTGGAAGAGCGGATGGAAGATGTGCGGGCAGTGCTGGATGCGGTTGGCTCGAAGCGCACGGTGCTTTTCGGCAGCTCCGAGGGCGGCCCGATGTGCATGCTGTTCGCGGCGACCTATCCCGAGCGCACAGCGGCACTCGTGCTCAATGGGGCCTACGCCCGCGGCAGGTGGTCACAAGACTATCCGTGGGCGAAGACAAGCGAGCAGGTGGAAGAGGATCTGGCGATCGTCGAGAAAGAATGGGGAGCGGCGGCGGATATGAGCAACGCGGCGCCCAGTCTGATGAGCGACACGTTCGAGACAGAATGGTTCGCCGCCTATCTCAGGAATTCTGCCTCGCCCGCCGACGCGATCGCCCTGTGGCGCTGGGGAGCCGAAATCGATGTTCGCGACATTCTGCCTGCTGTCCATGTTCCGACACTGATCATGCAGACGACTGGCGACGGCTGGGTGAAGCGGGAAGAAGGACGTTACCTGGCGACGCACATCGAGGGCGCCCGATACATTGAGTTCGCCGGCCGCGACCACGTCATCTGGGGCGAGAATTCCGATCGGATCGTCGACGAGATCCAGGCTTTCGTCACCGGCGCCTTGCCGGCGGCCCCAGGCGAACGGCTGCTTGTGTCGGTGCTGTCCCTCGATATGACGGGCTCGCCTTTCGGCATCGAGCCGGCCGAGCGGCACGCCGAAGCGCTCCGTGGCGAACTCCTCGCGGCCGAAGGCAGAGAGATCAGCCGATCGGACGGCAAGGTGCTCGCGGTGTTCCAGCGGCCAACGCGGTCGATCCAGTGCGCGATCGCCATCCGCGATCGCTTGCGGCAATCCGGTGTCGAGGTCCGCTCGGCGGTGCATATCGGCGAGTGCGAGCAGCGGGGCCATCAATTTTCAGGCGCGGCGATCGAACTGTCATCGCGTCTGCTTGACCATGCGCGGCCGGGCGAAATCATCGCATCAAGGACGGTGCGCGATCTCGTGGTCGGCTCCGGCCTGCGGTTCGAGGAGCGTGGCGAAATGGCGGCAAGCGGGCTGCCCGGCGCGTTTCCGTTCTATGCGGTCGATGGTTCGGCTTGAGCCGCTAGGTCACCTCTTCCCTGCCCTGAACCTCAACCCGTCCATCAGCAGCTTGACCAGACGGCGCGAGCGGTCGCGCCAGTCCTTGGTGTCGGGCGCCGAATAGATGCCGCCCAGCGCATGCAGCACATCGGAGGCGTCGACGTCGTTGCGGATCGAGCCTTCGGCGCCCGCCGCCTCGACCAGCTGGCGCAAGGCCAGCGACACCCGGCCCGACATGTCGGAGAACACGGCGGAATTGGTGTTGAACAGGATGCGCAGGCTGGCCGCAAGGCCGCGCTTGGTGGCGATGTAGTCGACGAAGCGCTGCATCCACTGTTCCAGCGCCACATCGGCCGAATGGTGCCTGGCGAGATCATCGGCCGCCGCGCAGAGCGCCTCGACTTCACGCCGATAGACCACCTCGACCAGATGCTCGCGGGTTGGAAAATGCCGGTACAGCGTGCCGATGCCGACGCCCGCCTGGCGCGCGATCTCCTCCAGCGAGGCATCGACGCCGTGCTCGGCAAAGGCCGCTGCCGCAACCTCGACCAGCCGGTCGCGGTTGCGCTGCGCATCGGCGCGCAGCGGCCTTGGCGCTGCGGCTTCGCGCTTCTCGTCGGCAATGCCGTGCGGCTGGTCGGTCAATTTTTTCTCCACTGTCGATATATGGGGGCTTGAACCCGGAGGGGTAAGCCCCCAACTGGATAAACGGAGGCGCCTCCGTTTTAGTGGAGCAGCCTTATCATATAATCAGGGGAGCCGGTATGTCACGTGTTGAGATTGTGAAGACTGAAGCATCCCCTGTCCGCTGGAGAGTCGGGGCGGCAGAGCTGCCAATCTCCCCCCTCGTGGGGGAGATGCCCGGCAGGACAGAGGGGGGCGCTGTCCCGCCAGCCTATCAAGGCCTGACTAGCGCCTCCTCGGAAAAGATTCGTTTCGACGGATGTAAATCGGGAACGTCGCATTCCTTCGCGCCCCCCTCTGCCCTGCTGGGCATCTCCCCCACAAGGGGCGAGATTAGGCGCACCGTCGCCTCTTCCCTTTTCCTCTCTCACTCGGACGCCATTTCAATCCCCTTGCGTCAAGCAACTGGAGCCAGACGCCCATGACCAGCCAGACCATCCACCTCACCATCAACGGGCACGACCATGAACTGCAGGTCGAGCCGCGCGTCACGTTGCTCGACGCCTTACGCGACCGTCTTAACCTGACCGGCACCAAGAAGGGTTGCGACCAGGGCCAGTGCGGCGCCTGCACGGTGCATGTCGAGGGACAGCGCGTGCTCGCCTGCCTGACGCTTGCAGCACAGGTCGAAGGCCGCGAGATCACCACCATCGAAGGGTTGGCCGGCGACGACGGCACGCTCAACGCGGTTCAGACTGCTTTCCTCGACCAGGATGCTTTCCAGTGCGGTTACTGCACGCCGGGACAGATCATGTCGGCGGTGGCGTGCATCCGCGAGGGCCATGCCGGCTCGGATGACGAGATCCGCGAATACATGGCCGGCAATCTGTGCCGCTGCGGCGCCTATCCGCATATCGTTGCCGCCGTGCGCCAGGCGGCACTGGAGGTGGCGTCATGAGGGATTTTTCCTACGTTCGCGCCGATAGCATCGATGCCGCACGCCAAGCTGCCGCCCTGCCCGGGGCCATGCTGCTTGCCGGCGGTGCGACGCTGGTCGATCTCGCCAAATGCGGCGTGGCCGAACCCGACAGCCTGGTCGACATCACCCATCTCAAAGGGCTCGACGCCATCAAGGTCGACGCTGACAGTGCCATGATCGGCGCGCTGGCCAAGATGAGCCTCGTCGCCGACAATGCCGAGATCAAGACCCGCTTTCCCGCGGTCTCCGAAGCGCTGTGGCAGGCGGCTTCCGCGCAACTGCGCAACATGGCGACCATCGGCGGCAATCTGATGCAGCGCACGCGCTGCCCCTATTTCCGCGATCCCGCGAGTTTTTCCGCCTGCAACAAGCGCTCGGCCGGCAGCGGCTGCTCGGCGATCGGCGGCGTCACCCGCGGCCATGCCGTGCTCGGCACCAGCGACGCCTGCATCGCCATGTATCCCGGTGACCTCGCCACCGCGCTGGTCGCCTTCGACGCCGTGGTTCATCTTGGCGAACGCCAGGTTGCCGTCGACGACTTCTTTCTCCTGCCCGGCGCCACGCCCGACAGGGAACATGCCATTCAACCGGGCGAGATGATCACGGCCATCAGCATCCCGGCTTCAGCCGCCGCCCGGCGGTCGACCTATCTCAAGGTTCGCGACCGGCAGTCCTACGAGTTCGCCGCTGCAAGCGCCGCGGTCGGCATCGACTTCGAAGCCGATGGCCGCACCATTCGCGACCTGCGCGTCGCGCTGGGCGGCGTCGCGACGAAGCCGTGGCGGGCGCATGCCGTGGAAGCGGCGTTGAAGGGCAAGGTGCTCAGCGAAGACAGGGTGCGGGCAGCCAGCTTGCTCGCCATGGAAGGGGCGATCGACCACGGCGCCAACCACTACAAGATCGAACTGGCGCCGCGCGTCGTTGCCCGCGCCATCCTCAAGACGGGAGCCATGTCATGACCATTCACGACCCGAAGACACGGCACGGCGACGCTTCGGACGGCACTGCCGATCAGGTTGGCGGGCGGCTGTCGCGCGTCGACGGCCCGGCCAAGATTACCGGTGCGGCAAAATACGCCGTCGAGCAGCAGCTCGACGGGCTAACCTACGGCGTCCTGGTCGAAAGCACGATCGCGTCAGGCAAGGTGCGCTCGATCGACACGTCAGCCGCTGAGGCGGCACCTGGTGTGCTCAAGGTGCTGACGGCGGACACCATCATGCCGCTGAAGACTGCATCGGACTGGTTCGGCACACCGCCGCCGGACAAGCCCTACTGCCCGCTGGCGCGCGATATCACCTTTTCGGGCCAGCATGTCGCCGCGGTCATCGCGGAGACCTTCGAGCAGGCCGTTGCGGCCGCAGCCCTGGTCAAGGTCAGCTATGACGAGACTCCGGCCATCGTCGACCTCAGCGACGCCAAGGCGGGCGACGGCATTCCGATCGCCGCCATGACCAAGGAATGGGGCGATGCGCAGGCCGCTTTCGCCGCTGCCCCGGTGCGCGTCTGCGGCGCCTATAACACGCCGCGCGAATACCAGGCGCCGATGGAGCCGCATGGCCTCATCGCCCGCTGGGAGGGCGACCGGCTGACCGTGTGGGAACCGAGCCAGTGGCTCGACGGCATGGCCCGCACCTATGCCGAATGGTTCGGCGTGCCGTTCGAAAATGTACGGCTGGTCTCGCCCTATATCGGTGGCGGCTTCGGCTCCAAGGCGCTGGCGCTCGGCCACGGCGCGGTAGCGGCTGCCGCAGCCAAGATGCTGGGACGGCCCGCGAGGGTGGTCATGACTCGGCCGCAGACTTTTACCGGCTATGGCGGCCGCGCCGCGACCCGCCAGACGGTGACGATCGGCGCCGACCGTGACGGAAAAATCCAGTCGATCGTGCATCGCGGCGTCAACGAAACATCCATAGACGGAATGTGGGTCGAGCCGTTGGGCGTGGTCACCTCGATCATGTATGCGACGCCCAACTTCTCCTCGAAGCAGAATGTCGTGCGGGTGAATTCGGTGGTGCCTGGCGCCATGCGCGCGCCGGGCGAAAACCCTAGCGCCTTCGGCATCGAAAGCGCCATTGACGAGCTCGCCTACGAGGTCGGCATCGATCCGCTGGAGATCCGGCTGAGGAATTACGCCGAGCAGGATCCGCACGCCAAGAAAGCCTGGTCGACGCGGCAGTTGCGCGAGGCTTTCGCGGCTGGCGCCGAACGCTTCGGCTGGGCCCAGCGCACGCCCAAACCGCGTTCGATGCGCGATGGCAACCAGCTGATCGGCTGGGGCGTTGCCGCCGGCACCTATCCGGTGCGGCGCGCTTACGGCGAGGCCATCGTGCGTATCCTTGCCAACGGCTCGGTCGAGGTCGAAAGCTCCTCGATCGACATGGGCCAGGGCACCTACACGATCCTGGCGCAGACGGCGGCCGAAACGGTCGGCGTGGCGGCCGACCAGGTCGTGGTGAAGCTCGGTGATTCCCGGTATCCCCGCGCCGGCGTAGCCGGCGGGTCGCGGCTGGCCGGCGTGATGACGGGCGCGGTCTACAAGGCGGCGACATCGGCGCTCGACCAGCTGGTTGGTCTGGCGATCAGCGATTCGCGCTCGCCCTTCCACGCGCTGCAGGCCAACACGCTGGTCGTCGCCAATGGCCGCATCAGGTCGCCGCGCGGCGATGGTCCCGATGTCTCGATCGCCGACCTGCTGGCCAGCGTCGGCCGCGACCGCATCGAGGCCACAGGCGACACCATGCCGGCGAACTCGACGGCCGCCGATCGCTACAAGAACTACACCACCATCGCGGCGGCACTGCCGCACACCGAGGGCGACTATTCGCGCCACTCCTGGTGCGCGCATTTCATCGAGGTGCGCGTCGACGAGGATTTCGGCACGGTGCGCGCGTCGCGCGTGGTATCGGCGCTGGATTCCGGCCGGCTCTACAACCCGAAACTCGCCGAGAGCCAGTGGAAGGGCGGCATCATCATGGGCATCGGCCAGGCGCTGCTCGAAGAAGGCATTGTCGACCGCAGGCATGGCCGCATCGTCAACAACAATCTCGGCGACTATCTGGTGCCGACCAATGCCGACATCCCCGATATCGAGGTCATCTCGGTCGGCGTTCCCGACCTGCACTCTTCGGTGCTCGGCGGCAAGGGTGTCGGCGAACTGGCCATCGTCGGCGTAGCGCCGGCGATCGCCAATGCGGTGTTCCATGCGACGGGAAAAAGAGTGCGGGACTTGCCGATCACGCTGGAGAAGTTGATCTAGGAAGCGGCGTGCGTAATCTCCCCCCTTGACGAGGGGGAGATGTCGCCGAAGGCGACAGAGGGGGTCGCCTCTCGTAGAGCGCCAACCTCCTTCCGCCGCAGTAGGTCGAGCCCGGTCGGACCGACCCCCTCTGCCCTGCCGGGCATCTCCCCCTCAAGGAGGGAGATTGGCAGCTCGCGCGCCTCGGTTACCAGTCGAGCTTGAACGCAAGCTTGCCGAAATGCTGCCCGCCCGCCGCCATGTGCGCGTAGGCTTCGGCCGCCTGCTCCTGGCTAAACACCTTGTCGACGACCGGGTCGATGCGGGCGGCGGCGATGGCGCGGACGGCGGCGCGAAGGTCAGATACCGACCCGGTGTTGTTGCCGACCACCTTCAGCGCCTTGATGATGATCGGCAGCAGGTCGACCGTGGCCTCGGCGCCGGTGACGAAACCGATGGTGAACAGCGTGCCGCCAGGCGCGGTGGCGTTGACGGCGCGGGCGAAGGTGGCGGTGCCGGCGGTCTCGACGACGAGGTCGGCGCCGAGGCCGCCGGTCAGTTCCAGCACCTTGCCGTCCCAGTCGGGCGTCGCGCGGTAGTTGATGAGATGATCGGCGCCGAGCGCCTTCGCCCGCCCCAGCTTCTCGTCCGACGAAGAAGTGATGATGACGGTGGCGCCGGCGGCTTTCGCCAGCTGCAGGGTGAAGATGGAGACGCCGCCGGTGCCGAGCAGCACGACGACCGAGCCCGGCCCGACATCGGCGGCGCAGACCGCGTTCCAGGCGGTGGTCGCGGCGATCGGCAGTGTCGACGCCGCCTCGAAGGAGAGACGAGCCGGTACCGGCACGAGCGAGTTGGCCGGCAGCGCGACATATTCGGCGAGCGACCCCGGCAGCGAAATTCCGCGCATCTGCGTCATCTCGTTAGGCCGGGGCGGACCGCCGATCCAGCGCGGCTTGGCATGGGCAACGACGCGATCGCCGACGGCGAAATCCGTAACGCCCTCCCCCAGCGCGACGATCTCGCCGGCGCCGTCGGCGACGGGAATGAGCGGAAAGCCGGGCACGCGATAATTGCCGCTGGCCACCGCCACATCGACGAAATTCAGGCTCGCGGCGCGCTGGCGGATCAGCACTTCGCCGCGCTGCGGTTCAGGCGTGGCAATGGTGGTGGCGCGAAAGGCGTCCAGTTTGGCGGCGGTCAGCTCGATGGCTTTCATGGCTCACGCATTCCTGTTTAAGGGGTCAATCGTCAGGATTGAGTGAAGCTATCTGCTGCGCTACAAGCAGATAATCCGGAATTTTTACATTTGAGTCCTGTGCTTTATGCAGCAATCACACGACCCCGCCAGCCTTGCCGAAATGGCCGCCTTTGCGGCCATCACCGAAGCGCGCTCCTTCACCAAGGCAGCGTTGCGCGTCGGGCGCGACTCGACGGTTCTGTCACGCCGCCTGCAATCGCTGGAGCAGCGGCTCGGCGTGCGGCTGCTGCACCGGACCACCCGAAGCGTATCGTTGACGGAGGCGGGAGCGGAGTTCCTGGTACGCGTCCGCGCCATCCTGGCCTCGGTAGACGAAGCCGAGGCTGCTGCTTCCGCGCATGCCAGCGGGGCTCCGCGGGGCTTGCTGCGGCTGGCGCTGCCGGGAACCTTTGGCCGTATGTGGATCGGGCCGCTGCTGCCGCAATTTCTAGCGACGTTCCCGGATGTCCGCATCGAGGCCGAGTTCTCCAACCGGTTCGTCGATCTCTTTGCAGAGAACTTCGATGTCGCCGTCCGTCTCGGCGCGCTGGAGGACTCGCGCCTGGTGGCGCGCAAGATCGCGACACGGCGGCGGTTGCTGTGCGCTGCTCCCTCCTACCTCGCCCGCAGGGGCACGCCGGAAGCGCCGGAAGCGCTCACAGAACACGCCTGCCTCGGCTTCTCCGGCTTCCAGACCTTTCCCACCTGGGAGATGACCGACAGTTCGGGCCGCCGCGTCAACGTCGAAGTCTCGGGGCCGATGGTGTGCGACGATGCCGAAGTGCTGGTCGAAGCCGCGGTGCAAGGCCTCGGCCTGATGATGAGCACCGATTGGCTGGTCGGGCGCGAACTCGCCGACGGACGGCTGGTGCCGTTGCTGGAGGACTGGACGCTGGCCGACGAAGGCGCTGTCTATGTCGTCATGCCCTCGGCCAGGGGACAAGCCGCCAAGACACGCGCCTTCGCCGACTGGATCGGTAAGCGCTTCGCGCCGGAGCCGCCCTGGACGTCGAGGCCGGTCTCAAAGGCTTGCTCAATGGGGCGCGCTGGGGGCTAAGACGGCATGCCGCTATCACCAGGCCCTTTGTCCTGTATGATCTCGTTGATGTAGCTTGGGAGGGGATCATGCAAAGTGCATTGGCGAAGTTCATGATGGCAGGTTCCGTTCTGGCCGCGCTGCAAGCCGCGCAGCCGGCTTTTGCCGCGTCCTGCAACTGGAGCGCCAAGATGGAAGAAGACGAAGGCGGCAGCGTGCTGACGGCTTCGGTGTGCGGCGGACCGAAGGCCGATGCGCATCTGATGCTCGTCTGTTTCGACAAGCCGGTGCTGAGCTACGATCTGGGTGCGGCCGGCCAGCAGCTGGAGCCCGGCATCAGCGCTTCCTTCACCTTCAAGGGCGGTGACAAGAGCGTGACCAAAAAGCTCGACCTCGAGGCCATGTATAATTACTTCACGGCTGAGCTGAGCAAAGACGATCCACTGCTCGGCCTGTTGCGCGGCAAGGGCGACGTCACGGTTACGGCCGACAAATATGGCGAGAACAGCTTTCCGCTGACCGGCTCGAGCGCGGCCATCGGCAAGGTGCTGACGCAGTGCGGCAAAGGTTCGGCCGGCGACGCGGACTGAAGCTCCCTACTTTCGACCACGCAGCTTGGCCCCGCGCCTCCATCAGGGCAAAGCCAAGCAGGTTCTCGCCGCGCCCGGTTTGCCGTTTCGCTCATCGACGGGGGCACGGGTTTGGAGGCGCAACATGCGGCCTGAGTTCTCAGCGCGAGCTGCGCTCTCCCTCCGGTGTCGCCACCAGCAAGGCGGCGGCGGCATTGGCCGTGGCAATCGCCGCTTCTGTCGGATGGCCACGCGCAAGGCCTGCCGCGAAGGCGCCGACGAATTCGTCGCCGGCGCCATGGGTGCTGACGACTTTTACCGGAATGGCGCCCAGCGCGAAGGCCGCGCCCGTCCGGTCGCAATAGGCGACCCCCTCACCGCCGGCGGTGACAATCGCCGAGGGGTAGGTATCGATCAGCCGCCGCGCGGCTTCGGTTGCGCCGGCGAGCGTATCGACGACCGGAACGCCGGCCAAAAATTCCGCTTCGATGGCGTTGACGATGACGATGTCTATCAGTGCGGTCAATTCGGCCGACAGTGTTCGCGCCGGTGCGGCGTTGAGCACGACGCGGCCGCCGGATGCCTTCACCGCGCGCGCGGCAGCGATGTTTGCGGCGTCGGGCACTTCGTTTTGCAGCAACAGCACTGCCGTCTGTACCACCACCTCCCTTGCTGCCACGACGTCATCATCGTCCAGCGTGAGATTGCTGCCGGAGACGATCACCGCACCATAGTCGCCATCGCTGTCGAAGATCGCCACGCTCATGCCGGAGCCTGCGCCTGCCGCCACGCGCACGAAGCGGCGATCCAGGCCGGCGCGATCGAGATTGGCCAGCAGCGCCGTGCCGAAATCGTCGTCGCCGACGGCGCCGATCATCGCCGCACGCACGCCGGCGCGTGCCGCCGAGACCGCCTGGTTGCCGCCCTTGCCGCCGCATTTCGGCTGCCAGGCATGGCCGGTCACCGTCTCGCCCTTGCGCGGACGGTCGGGCGCGTCGACCATGATGTCGTAGTGCAGGCTGCCGAAGACGGTGACCAGCGGAACCGTCATGTGCCCCGGTCTTTTCGTTTCGAGGTGACCGCCGACATGGTGCGGCCGAGATTGCGCTCCGCCGCCTGGTAGTCGCGCTGCGCCACCGCCACGAACAAAGCGTCGAGGATGTTGAGCTGCGCGATGCGCGCCGCTGCGTTTTCGCCCATCAGCGGCGAGCCTTGCGCGGTCGAGCACAGCACGATGTCGGCAATCCGGGCCAGCGGCGAGTTGTCGTAGTTGGTGATGGCCAGCGTGCGGGCGCCGCTCTTGCGGGCAAGATGGATGGCGTCGATGACGGCCGACGTGTTGCCGGAATGCGAGAAGCCGACGGCGATGTCGTCGGCGCCGAGGAGCGAGGCCGACATCAGCATCATGTGCGAGTCGTCATAGACCGACGCGCGGATGCCGATGCGCAGGAATTTGTGCGAGACGTCGCGAGCGATCTGGGCGGAGCCGCCGACGCCATAAAAATCGCGGTTCCTGGCGCGGTAGAGCAGATCGGCAGCACGGTCGAAATCGTCCATGTCGAGGATCGCGAGCGTCTCCTCCAGCGCCTGGATCGAGGTGCGGAACACTTTCTGCACGATCTCGGCCGAGCTGTCGTCGACCGACAGTTCCTGGTGCATCTCGGCGGTCGGCAGGCGGCTGTATTCATAGACGGCGGTGCGGAAGTCGCGGTAGCCGGAGAAGCCGAGTTTCTTGGCGATCTTGACCACCATCGCCTCGGACACGCCGGCCTCCTCGGCGATCTGCTTCAGCGGAATGGTCTCATCGAAACCGCGCCGGCCGAAGACGGTTTCCACCACCTTGGTCTCAAGCGGGGTGAGATGCGGCATCATCATGCGGATGCGCGGCCCCACGGCTTTCAGATCGAGATTGCTCAACGTCATCCACGTCCCCTCGTCTCCGGCCCGAGCATGGCTTCCTGGACGATAGCCTGCGACGTCACGGCGTCCTGGCTGTCCATGGCGGCGGACAGGCGGTTATCCTTCTCCAGCCGGTCGACAACGCACAGCAGGCGCTTGACGGTGGCGATGTTGACTTCGCATTCGCGCACCGGATCGAGCCCGGTCATGTCGGGGAAGGTGTCGAAGTAGATGGCGCCGGCATAGCCGTCGCGGCGGATCTGGCGCAGCAGTTCGATGGTCTGCAGCGTGTGCACCGCGCCGACCATCAGGCCGTCGTCGCGCTTGGCATAGCCATCGTTGAGATGGACGCCGAGCAGCTTGCTGTGGCGAGCGATCAGCGCCGCGGCGAAGGCCGGCTGTTCGTCGGCATAGAGCACATGGGCGAAATCGAGCGTGACGCCGAGATTGGGTAGGCCGACCTCGCGGATCGCCAGCAAGGTGGTCGCCGCATCCGGCATCAGCGAGTAGGAGCGCGGTTCGTTAGGCTTGTACTCCAGGCTGATCTGGCAGCCGGGATCATGCGCGGCAACTTCACGAATCCCATCGATTTCGTGCTGCCAGAGCGTCGCATAGTCAGTTTGAAATGCATAGTCGAAGCCATCCTGGCCCAGCCACAGCGTCATCAGACTGGCGCCGGCCGCGCGCACCGCATCGATACCGGCCTTAGTCAAGTCGATGGCTTCGCGGCGCACCGCCGGGTCCGGATTGGTGAAAGCGCCGAGCTTGAAGGCCGGGTTGGAGTAGTAACGCATGGCAAAGCCATTGATGGAAAGCCCGAAATCGTCAAGCTTTTGCGCGATCTCAGCCGGCTTTTCACTGACGTGGTCGGGGAAATTAAGATCAAGGTCGGTCAGCCCGTCGACCTTGGCCGCGCGGGCTGCCATCTGCAGCATGGACGGCTTGCCGGTGAGATCAGGCCATTCGGCTTGCGGCCGCGAGGCGAAGGAATTCAGGCGGGTGGCGAAGCGACTGTTTGTCATGATGAACCTTTCAGTGATTTACTTCACACAAATACGAATATTTGTAAAGTTCTCATTTCCGAGGCGGTTTGTAGCGCGCAACATCCTGCTTGGCGGAGATCTTCGGCTGCGCCTCTGCATCCATGCCGGGAGTTTCGAGTCCCGCAACGGTGCGGATGCTGGTGCGAGCCCTTGCGCCCTGCCTGCCGATTGACCAATCTCGCCGACACTGTCATGAGCCGCGGTTGGGGGATCGCACATGCCAACGCTCTATCAACTGAAACCGGCCTTTCAGGCCAGGCTGCGGCCGCTGGCCGACCGGCTGGCCGATGCCGGCGTCACCGCCAACCAGATCACGCTTCTCGCCGCCGCGCTCTCCATCGCCACCGGCCTGGTGGTCGCGGCCTTTGCCTTCCATCCCCTGGTTTTCCTCTTGATGCCGGTGGTGCTGTTCGTGCGCATGGCGCTCAACGCCATTGACGGGATGCTGGCCAGGGAACATGGGCAAGCATCAAAACTCGGCATGTATCTCAACGAACTCTGCGACGTCGTCTCGGACTTGGCGCTGATCCTGGCCTTTGCCACCTTGTTCCCGGCCTGGGGTGTCGTCGCCTTCGCTATTACCGCCATGCTTGTCGAGTTCGCCGGCGTGCTTGGCGTTGCCGCAGGCAGCGGGCGCAACTATGCCGGGCCGTTCGGCAAGAGCGACCGAGCCCTGGTGCTCGGCGTCATCGGCTTTCTTCTCGCTTGCGGCCTGTGGGTGGCGGGGATCGCGCCGTTTGTGTTTCCGATCATGGCTACACTGTCGGGGATAACCGCCATCAACCGGATACGCAGCGGCCTTAGAGCGGGCGGCACCTGATGCCAAAGCGTCAGGCACCCGACCGCCAGAGGGAAACCATGATCCACCAGACCATCGCCGCCGTATCACTGGCAAGCCTCGAGCGCGTCGCGCAGGAGCGCACCTTCAAGAGCCATGACGGCACCGAGATCTTCTACCGCTACTGGCCGGCCGTTGGGCAGACGCCAAAGGGTGCGATCCTTCTGTTCCATCGCGGCCACGAGCATGGCGGCCGCATGGCGCATCTGGTCGACGAACTCGCCATGCCCGATCATGCCTTCTACGCCTGGGACGCGCGCGGCAATGGCCGCTCGGCCGGCGAGCGCGGCTATGCGCCGTCCTTTGCCGCCCTGGTTCGTGACATCGACTGCCTGGTGCGTGAGATCGGCCGGGATGGTTTTGGCCAGCGCGACATCGCGCTGATCGCGCAGTCCTTCGGCGCCGTGCTGGCCGCTGCCTGGGTGCATGACTATGCGCCCGACATCCGCGCGCTGGTGGTGGCTTCACCGGCCTTTTCGGTCAAGCTCTACGTGCCCTTCGCCAAAGAGGGCATTGCGCTGTGGCAGAAGCTCAAGGGCCGCTTCTTCGTCAATTCCTACGTCAAGGCGAAGTTCCTGACGCATGATGCCGAGCGCATCGCTTCCTTCGACGCCGATCCGCTGATCACGCGACCGATCGCCTCCAACATCCTGGTCGAGCTTTACGACCACGCTGCCCGCATCGTCTCGGACGCGCGCGCCATCACCGTGCCGACGCAGCTCTTGATCTCCGGCAGCGATTGGGTGGTGCGGCATGGACCGCAGCACGAATTCTTCGTCAATCTCGGCAGCAGCGCCAAGGAGCGGCATGTGCTGCCCGGCTTCTTCCACGACACGCTGGGCGAGCGCGATCGCAAGCAGGCGCTGGACTTGATCCGGCCGTTCCTCGAAAAGCAATTTGCCACGCCGGAGAAAAGCATCGACTTGCTTCAGGCCGACCGCGCCGGCTACACCCGCGACGAGGCCGAGAGGCTCGCCTCGCCGCTGACGCTGTTGTCGCCCAAGGGAATTTTCTGGGCGATGAGTCGCGCCTCGATCCGCATGGGCGCCTGGCTGTCTTCGGGCATGAAGATTGGCATCGCCACCGGCTTCGATTCCGGCTCGACGCTCGACTATGTCTACGAGAACGACGCGCGCGGCACCGGCTTCATCGGCCGCATGATCGACCGCACCTTCCTCGACGCGATCGGCTGGCGCGGCATCCGCCAGCGCAAGCTGCATCTGGAAGAGCTGATCGGCAACGCCGCCGCCAGCCTGAAGGCAGCCGGCCGTCCCGTCCACATGCTCGACATCGCCGCCGGTCACGGCCGCTATGTGCTCGATGCCGTCACCAAATGCACTGAACCGCCAGCAAGCGTGCGGCTGCAGGATTATTCCGAGCTCAATGTCGGGTTGGGTTCGAAGCTGATCGCCGAGCGGCAGCTGCCGACCAGCGTCACCTTCCATCAGGCCGACGCCTTCGATGCCGACATGCTGGCCGGGCAAAAGCCGGCGCCGGACCTCGCCATCGTCTCCGGGCTTTACGAATTGTTCGCCGACAACACGATGATTTCCCGCTCGCTCGGCGGGCTGGCCAGCGCCATGCAACCCGGCAGCCTGCTCGTCTACACCAACCAGCCATGGCATCCGCAGTTGGAGATGATCGCGCGCAGCCTGACCTCGCATCGCGGCGGCCAGGCATGGGTGATGCGGCGGCGCACGCAGGGCGAGATGGACCAGTTGGTGACGGCGGCCGGTTTCGAGAAGATCGACCAGCGCATCGACCAATGGGGCATCTTCACTGTTTCGGTCGCTCGGCGCGTCTGAGACCATGGCCCCGGCTCGGGAACACAATTTGGATATCGTGCTGAGGGCCGCCCTTTGGCTGGCGCTGCTGGCGCCGTTCTTCTATTCGACCTATGGCTTTGCCAACTGGCTGGCGTCGCGGCGCGACCATGTCGGCAGCATCGTGTTTGCCTGGGAACACGCCATCCCGTTCGTCGCCTGGACGATCGTGCCCTACTGGTCTATCGATCTGTTCTACGGCCTGTCGCTGTTGCTCAACACGACCAGGCGCGGCGTCGACCGGCTCGCCGGCCGCTATCTCTCGGCGCAGATCATTGCCGTCGCCTGCTTCATCGCGTTCCCGCTGACGGCGACCTTCGTGCGGCCGGAAACCACCGGCCTGCCGGGTTTTCTGTTTGCGGTGCTCGGTGGTTTCGACAAGCCGTTCAACCAGGCGCCATCCCTGCACATCGCGCTGCTGGTGATCATCTGGGACCATTGGCGTCACGTTCTGGCACGTCACCGTCTCGGCGGCATTCTCCGCCCGGTCTGGCACGTCTGGTGTTTTCTCATCGGCGCCTCGGTGCTGACGACCTGGCAGCATCATTTCATCGACATTCCGACCGGCGCCCTGCTCGGCCTGTTTGCGCTGTGGCTGTTTCCGTCCAAGGGCGAGCTGCCATTCTGGGGTTTTCGGTTGACCGCCGACCCAAGGGCGCGGCGGCTGGCGGGTTATTACGGGCTGGGGGCGGCCCTTGCCCTGGCCGGCGCTGCCGAGGGCGCGTTGGTCTCCGCCGATTTTCTCATCCTGTTGTGGCCGGCATTGGCGCTGGCCATCGTCGCCTTCGGCTATGCTGGGGCCGGCGCCAAAGTGTTCCAGAAGGCAGCCGATGGTAGCGTCTCACTGGCCAACCGTATCCTGCTCCTGCCCTACCGGCTTGGCGCCCGGATCAATGTGTGGGTATGGACCCGCCAACTGGCGCCGCAAGCGGAGATCACCGACGGTGTTTTCCTCGGCCGGTTTCCGAGTGCCGACGAGGCCAACCGCTTCGGCACAGTGATCGACCTTGCCGGCGAGATGGAACGGCCGCGCGGCGTGACCTGCCGCTGGATCAGCTACGCGATGCTCGACCTCGTGGCGCCGCCTCACGACAGGCTGGAGCGAGCGGTGGCGGCGATCGAGCTGGCGCGCCGGCGCGGCACCGTCCTGGTCTGCTGCGCGCTCGGCTTCCAGCGCAGTGCAGCCGTCGTCGCCGACTGGCTGGTGGTGACGGGGCGCTCGTACACAGCTGCACAGGCGCGCAAGAAACTCGCCGCGTCGGGCAGGCCCGTGCACCTTCAGATCGGGCTGGATGAACCGGGGCTGGAAGAACCGGGGCTGGAAGAACCGACATGAGTTGGCCGGCATGAGTGGCGACAATTTTCCCGAGAAGGCCGAAATATTCGCCGCCGGGCTGATGGTGCAGGCGGTGTGGCCGATCCTGCTGGTGGTCGCGGCTGTGATGGCAGCGCCGGTCATCGGCCTGGTGGCCGGACCGCAGACGACAGCGCTGTCCGCGGCGGCCTGGCTGGTCGCGGCGGCGAGCGCCGTGGCCACGCTGGCTCTTTCGGCCTTGCTTTTGTTCGATGCGCTGCTGTTCCGGCTGATGGCAAGCCACGCCAGCGAGGCCGCCCGGGGTGCCGCGGTCGACGATGTGCTGGCGCGCATGCGCCTGAAATCCACCACTGCCGGCGGCCGCTCGCTCGACCATCGCATGGCAGGCACGCGCCGCCTGCTGACAAGGCAGCGCATGGCGCTCGCCATGTTTGCTGCGGCATCCCTTTTCGCAGCATTTGTTTGAGCCATGACAAAACTTCACCTGCGCGCCAACACCTTCACCTTGCTGCAGACGGTGACGTCGGTCGGCCTGTCGGCGGCGGCCTGGGTGGTAACCGGCGTCAGACCAATCTGGAACGGCAGCCAGCCGTCGGAGCGGCAGCGCATCTACTTCGCCAACCATGCCAGCCATGGTGATTTCATCCTGCTGTCGGCCTGTCTGAGTGAGAAGGTGCGCGCCCGGACCCATGCGATCGCGGCGGCCGAATATTGGGGCAAGTCGCGGCTGCGCCGCTTCATCGCGCAGGACATGCTGTCGTCCGTGCTCATCCACCGGCAGTGGACCGACGAAACGCAACACCCGATCTCGATCATGCTGTCGGTGCTCGACGACGGCCACTCGCTGATCCTGTTTCCCGAAGGCACTCGCAACACGACGGAGGCGGATCTGCTGCCGTTCCGCTCCGGCCTCTACAATCTGTCGATGGCGCGGCCCGATGTCGAACTCATCCCGTGCTGGATCGAGAACATGTCGCGCGTGCTGCCCAAGGGCCAGTTCCTGCCGGTGCCGCTTCTGTGCCGCGTCGTCTTCGGTCCGCCGGTGGCGATCGCGCCCGGCGAAGAACGCCGCACCTTCCTCGAGCGCGCGCGCCAGACGCTGCTGTCGCTCAACCCGCGTCCCGATCGGGACCACTAGCATGACCAGGCAAAGAGACTTCGTATGACACTGCCGCCAATGCATGAAACCGTCATCCTGCTGGCCGGCGTGATCTGCGTGCTGACCATGGCGAGCATCGTTGCCGGTATCCTCTCATGGCGGGCGCCGAAGCCGCTGCCCTCGACGCTCGTCAACTTGAACCAGCGCATCAACGCCTGGTGGGTGATGGTGCTGGCGATCACCGTCGCCTTCTTCTTCGGCCGCACCGGCATGACCATCCTGTTTGCGCTGATCTCGTTTGCCGCGCTGCGCGAGTTCGTGACGCTGACGCACAGCCGGCGCAGCGACCACTGGGTGCTGCTCGGCATGTTCGGCATCATCATTCCCTTCCAGTACTGGCTGGTGTGGACCGCCTGGTACGGGCTCTTCACCATTTTCATCCCCGTCTACTGCTTCCTCTTGATGCCGGCGGTCACCGCGCTCAACGGCGACACCGAGCGCTTCCTCGAGCGCGTGTCCGCGCAGCAATGGGCGGTCATGATCTCGGTCTACTGCGTCAGCCATGTGCCGGCGCTGCTGACCCTCAACGTGCCCGGTTTCGAGGGCCGCAACCTCCTGCTCATCGCCTTCCTGATCATCACCGTGCAAGGCAGCGACGTGCTGCAATACATTTTCGGCAAGCTGTTCGGCAGGCATCTTCTGTCGCCCTCCGTCTCGCCCTCGAAGACCTGGGAAGGGCTGGTCGGCGGGCTGGTGGCATCGAGCCTTCTGGGCGCGCTGCTGTCGTTCCTGACGCCGTTCTCGCCGCTGGCGGCGGCAGGCGTCGCCTTCATCGCCTGCCTGATGGGGTTCCTCGGCGGGCTGGTGGCGTCGGCGATCAAGCGCGACCAGGGGGTCAAGGACTGGGGCCACCTCATCGAAGGCCATGGCGGCATGATGGACCGCGCCGACAGCTTGGTCTTCGCCGCGCCGGTGTTCTTCCACATCGTCCGCTATTTCTGGACGTGAGCGAAGCCGCTCAATCGCGGATCGCGCGGCCCGCCTGCTGCAACAGTTCGAAGGCGGCGAAGCGCTTGTCGTGCCAAGGCACCAGATCGCCGCCGGCCGGGCGATAGATGTCGCCGATGCGCGACATGCCGGTCATCGCCGCGATCACATCGGGATATTTTTGCGCCGCCACCGCCGCCAATATGGACGAGCCGAGCAGCACCGGTTCGGGCGAGGTCGAACCGGCGACGGTCAGGCCTGTGGTGTCGGCCAAAAGCTGACGTACCAGCTCGCTTTGCGCGGCACCGCCGCTGACGACGATAGTGTCGATGGCGATGCCTTTGTTGGCCATCGCCGCAAGGATCTGGCGCACGCCGTAGCCGATGCCCAGCAGGCCGGCGACATAGAGCGCGACCAGACTGTCGAGGGACGTGTCCATGCCAAGCCCGGCGATCAAGGCCTTGGACTCGGGATCGGCGAAGGGCGAGCGGTTGCCGAGGAATTCCGGCACGACATGCAGTCCATCGGCCAGGTGCGCTACGGCGGACAGGTCGGCGGACTGCTCCGCCGCCTGCTGACCAAGCCAAGCGGTCAGGCCGAGACCTTCCGCCTTGGCTTTCGCGGATGCCTCAGCCGTGGCCGGATGGAAAGCGACGAGGTGGTCGATTGCAGCACCCGCCGCCGATTGCCCGCCTTCATTGAGCCAAAGCCCCGGCACCATCGAGGAAAAATACGGGCCCCAGACGCCGGGCACGAAGGCCGGCTCGCTGGTGCTGGCCATGGTGCAGGCCGAAGTGCCGAACACATAGGCCATGCGCGACTGCAAGGTGCCGACGGAGCCCTGCCCGCCAACCGTGCCGACTCCCCCGGCATGGGCATCGATCAGGCCGGCCGCAACCGGCGTTCCCGGCAACAGGCCGAGATCGGCCGCGGCGGCCTCAGTCAGGCCTTGGGCAAGCGCGGTGCCGCCCTCGACGATCTCGGTGCCGATGCGGGCAAAGCCTTCATCGGCGAGCGCGCCGAGGCCGATGGCGCGGAAATAGGCTTCGTCCCAGCGCCGCTCGTGGCCGAGATAGGTCCATTTGCAGGTCAGCGTGCAGATCGAACGCCCCAGGCTGCCGGTCGAGCGCCAGGTCAGATAGTCGGTGAGGTCGAAGAAATGCTCGGCGGCATCGAAGGTGGCGGGCAGGTTTTCGCACAGCCACAACAGCTTCGGCGTTTCCATCTCCGGCGATATGGTGCCGCCGACATAATCGAGCACGGCGTGCTTGCCGGCATTGACGCGCTGCGCCTGATCGAGCGCACGATGGTCCATCCAGACGATGATGTTGCGCTGGGCATCGCCGGAATGGCCGACCGGCAACGGCGCGCCATCCTGGCCGACCACGACCAGCGAACAGGTGGCGTCGAAGCCGATGCCGGCAATGTCGCGCCCAGCGAGCCCCGACTTGGTCACCGCCTCGCGCACGCTGGCGCAAACCGCACGCCAGATGTCCTCGCTCGACTGTTCGGCGATTTCGCCGGGCTCGATGAATAGAGCGATGTCGCGCTTCGCCGAGGCAAGCATGGTGCCCTTGCTGTCGAACACCCCCGCCCTGGCACTGCCAGTGCCGACGTCGATGCCGAGGAAGTGGGACATGGGGAACCTCAGAAGTTAGGCAGTAGGCAGTAGGCAGTAGGCAGTAGGCAGTAGGCAGTAGGCAGTAGGCGAGATGGTCAGCAGTGAACCGTCAGTTGCAAGAGCCTCTCCCCATTTCCTACCGCCTAACGCCTCACAAATCATTGCTCTGCGGCAGGATAACCAGATCCCGGATAGTGACATTTCTCGGCCGCGTCAGCATGAACAGCACGGCTTCGGCGACCTCGACCGGTTGTATCAGGCCGCCCTTGGCCAGTTCATCCTCAAGCTTGTCCTTCGGCCAGTCGCTGATCAGCGCTGTCACCACCGGCCCCGGCTGCACCGCGCCGACGCGCAGGCCGTGCGGGGCGACCTGCCGGCGCACCGTGTGGACGAAGGCCTGCACGGCATGCTTGGATGCCGTATAGATCGGCTCCCAGACCACCGGCACCAGTCCGGCGATCGAGGACGTGACGATGATGTCGCCGGTCTTTCGTTCGACCATATGCGGCAGCACGGCGTGGATGGAACGAAAGACCGCATTGATGTTGAGGTTCAGCATGCGGTCCCAGGCATCCGGGTCGCCTTCGAGCACCGGGCCGCCGACATAGGCGCCGGCATTGGCGTGGAAGATATCGAGCGGGCCGGCCTTGTCCAGGATTTGCGGCATCATCGTCGCGACGCTGGCCGGCTTCATCAGATCGATCACCAGCGGGATCGCGTCGGGACCGAGTTCGGTGCAGACGCTTTTCAGCGCGTCTTCGGCGCGGTCGACGAGCACAACGCGAACGCCGGCGGCAATCAGCGCTCTCGCGCATTCCAGGCCTATGCCCGACGCGGCGCCGGTGATCGCCGCGACCTTTCCACTCAAATCCTGAGCCATTCTATCCTCGTATCGATTGCGGTTGCGTTCAGGCGCGGCCGTGGGAAACCCGCGAGCGGCGTGCCAGGGAGTCGACGATGACCGCAATTGCCAGAACGGCGCCGGTGATCATGTAGCGAAGCGACGATGACAGATCGAGCAAGGTCAGCCCGCTGGCGATCGACTGGATGACGATGATGCCGAGCAGCGCGGAATAGGCGCTGCCACGGCCGCCAAACAGGCTGGTGCCGCCTATGACCGCCGCCGCAATGGCGTTGAGGTTGACGTCGCCGGTGCCGGCCTGCTGGCTGGCCGAGGCCAGTCGCGCCGCCGACAGCACGCCGCCGAGGGCGGCAAACATCGAGCACATGACGAAGGCGCTGAGGTAGATCGAGCGCACCTTGATGCCGGCGCGGCGCGCCGCTTCGCGGTTGCCGCCGACGGCGGTCATCGAGCGGCCCCATTGGGTGCGGGTCAGCGCATAGTTCATCGCCACCACCAGGCCGACGAACAGGCCGAACATCCACGGTATGCCGCGCGCCTGGTTGAGATAGCCGACGATCAGTTCGAGCAGGATGGTTAGGGCGGCGACGCGCACGATGAGGCCGCCGACAGACGGCGCCGACAAATTGACGGCCCGGCGGCGGCTGACGGTGCGCAGGCCGCTGATCAGCATGACGATGCCGGGCAATGCCGCCAGTGCATAGGACAGCCTGTCCGGCATGACCAGCAACTGGCCGAAATTCACCAGGTTCGAGCCATAGGGCAGATTGATCGAGCCGGTGGAGCCCAGAATATACAGCTGCAGGCCGAGCACGGCGAGCAGGCCGGCGAGCGTCGAGACGAAGCTTGGCATGCCGAGCCGGTTGAACAGCAAGGCATAGAGCGCGCCGATGAAACCGCCGACGGCAATCGCGGCGAGGATGGCGAGCGCCACCGGCCAGCCCTGGTTGACCCACAGCGTGCCCACCATGGCCGAGGCAAAGCCGCTGATCGAGCCGACCGACAGGTCGATCTCGCCGACCATCAGCACGCAGACGATGCCGAGCGCGATGACGCCGACGGTCGAGCAGTCGAACAACAGATTAACGAGGTTGCTCGACGAGACGAACACCGGATTGAGGGCGGTGAACACGCTCCAGATGATGACCAGGCCGACGATGACCGGCAACGAGCCGAGGTCGCCGGAGCGGACGCGGTCGAAGAAGGCGCTGATGGCGCCACCAACGCCGGCCTGGTGCTTGACGCGCACGTCGCTGCGGTCGAGCGCCGTCGACGAGGAGGTGTCCTGCTTGGGCTCCGCGCTCATGGCCGCTGCTCCTGGTTGTGCGCTTGTTCGGCGGCCTTGCGCCGTTCGGCGCGGCGCGACACTGCATTGTTGGTGGCGCCGGTGATGGCGCTGACCAGTTCCTGGTTCGAGGCGTCGGGTTCGAAGACGCCGTTGTTGCGGCCGAGCCTGAGCACCACGATGCGGTCGGCGACGGCGCGCACGTCCTCCATATTGTGACTGATCATCAGCACGCCGAGCCCACGCTCGCGCACCCGGTCGATGAGGTTCAGCACTTCCGCCGTCTGGGCGACGCCAAGAGCGGCGGTCGGCTCGTCGAGCAGGATGACCTTGGGGTCGAGCAGCAGCGAGCGGGCGATCGCCACGGTCTGGCGCTGGCCGCCGGACAGCGAGGCGACCGCCTCGCGGACGCTTGGAATACGCGCCGACAATTCGTTGAGCAGCGTCCAGGCGCGGATCTCCATCGCCACCTCGTCCAGCCGTAGCGGGTTGAGCTCCTTGCCGAGAAAGATGTTGGCTACGACGTCCAGGTTTTCGCACAGCGCCAGATCCTGGAAAACGGTGGCGATGCCGAGCGTCAGCGCGGCGCTCGGGTCGGGCATCGTCACTTGCCTGCCGCGGAAATTGATGGTGCCCGAGCTCGGCTGGTGGACGCCGGCCAGAATCTTGACCAGCGTCGACTTGCCGGCGCCATTGTCGCCGACCAGCGCCACCACCTCGCCGGCATGGACATCGAGATCGATATCGGTGAGCGCCGAAACGGCGCCGAAATTCTTCGAGATGCCGCGCAGGCTGAGCACCAGCTCGCCTGCCGAAACCGGTCCGTCAGAGATGTCAGACATGGTGGCAAACCTTTCCGGATGGGCGGTCAAGAGTGACTGCGAACTTCCGGCCGCCGCAAGGGCGGCCGGAAAGCAGGATCAGGATTCTAGGTCATCCTTTTATGCATGTCTTATCTCAAAACCGCTGCGCGATTTTGGGCGACCTGCATTGTCACTTTGTGATGCCGAGCTTCTTGCAGCCTTCGGCATAGCGGTCGACGCAGAGCTCTTCGGCGGTGTTGATCTTCTTGTCGATGATCTCGGCCTTGAGGTTTTCCTGCGTCACCACCGCCGGCGTGAACAGCTGCGATGGGGTGTCGTAGAGGGTCATTTCGGCCTTCGGCGTCTCGCCCGACAGAAGCTGGACGGCGACGTTGGCGGCAGCCGCCGCAACGATCTCGCTCGGCTTGGAGATGGTGTTGTACTGATCGCCGGCGATGATCAGCTGCAGTGCGGCGATCGTCGCGTCGTTGCCGGTCACCGGCGGCACCGGATCGACACCGGCGGCCTTGAAGGCGGCGATGGCGCCACCACCGGTGCCGTCATTGGCCGCAACGACGCCGACGATCTGCGTGGAGAAGCGGGTGATCTGGCCGCTTGCCCATTGCTGCGCCTTCGGCGGCGCCCATTCCGGCGTGTCGTATTCGGCAAGGATCTTGTAGCCGCTGTTGTCGAGGCTGGAATGGATGCCCTTCTTGATCAGCCCGGCGGCCGCGTCGGTCGGCGATCCGTTGATCTGCAGCAGGCCGCCGCTGGCGGGGTCGACCTTCAGCGCCTTGAGGTGTTCGACGAGCGAGTCGGCAATGGCCTTGCCGATGCCTTCATTGTTGAACGAGACGTAGAAGTCGGCAGGTGCAGTCGGGATCGGGCGATCATAGGCGATGACCTTGACGCCCTGGCTCTGCGCCAGCTTGACCAGCGAGGCGGCGGCAGTCGAGTCGACAGGGTCGAGCACGATCGCCTTGGCGCCTTGCGAGATCACCGAGTTGAACTGCTGCTGCTGGCGCGAGGCGTCGGCATCGGCGTTCTGGTAGATCACCTTGCAGCCGGGGCAGAGTTTTTTCATCTCGGCGACGAAGCCGGGATAGTCGTGCTGCTCGTAGCGCGTCGAGGCCTGGTCGGGCATCAAGAAGGCGACCGTGGCGTCGGTAACCGGGGCGGCAAAGGCAGCGGTGCCGCCAAGAAGGGAAACAGTGAGCGCGATGGCTCCCGTCGATTTCCAGGCAAATCTGGTCATTTTGATAGCTCCGTTTCAAGGAATGGTTTCATGAAGCCCTGGACACCACATGGCGCCGGGCCTTGACTGCAGTCGGGCTGTTGCGAGGAACAACGGAGCACTTGATCCGTGCTGCGCATCCTCTTGATATCTCTGGATTTCGGGACAAGCGATCTCCAGCACGGGGCGCCTCCAACGCACCCCGCGTTCTTACCTCAGTAAACGTCTAGGCTCCTCCCGGTCCTCCCTGTTAGGCGGCAATCTCCGCGCTGATGTTTTCCGCCAGCAGGGCCCTGAAGCGCGAAGGCGACATGCCTTTCTGGGTCAGGAACTGGCGGTTGAAATTCGAGATGTTGTTGTAGCCGGCGGCGTAGCAGATCTCGGTGATCGGCATGTCGGCCTCGCTCATCAGCAACTGGCAGGCAAGGTTGATGCGCAGCCGGTTGACGTACTGCACCAGCGCCATGCCGGTATGACGGCGGAAGCTGCGCGAAAACGCGCTCGGGCTGCGCCCGGCAATCGCCGCCAGATCGCTTTCGCTGAACGGCTCGGTCAGGTTGGCGTTGATATAGGCAAGCGCCTTGTTGACGCCGGCCGACATGAAGCCTGAGGGATCCGGCAGATAGCTGGCGCTGGTCAGCGTCCGTACATCGGCGGCGCGGCTCAGAATATCGATCAGCTCCATGAACAGCGCGATGCGGCGAACGCCTAGCGCCTCGACCAGTTCGGCCAGCACAGGTGCGGCGAGCTTGGCGGTAGCGGTGGAGAACAGCGCGCCGCGGCGGCTGAGCTCGAGAATGTTTTCACAACCGGCAAGTTCCGGCAACGCGGCGGTGGCGTCTGCGATGAACTCTTGCGAGAATTGCACGACGCGGCCGCGCAGCGGCACGCTGGCGCCTGCCGGCACGTCGCTGACCCAATTGTGCGGCAGGTTCGGGCCAGTGAGCACGAGATTGCCGGGCTCGAACTCGCCGATGAAGTCACCGACGAAATAATGGCCCGTGGTGGCGACGACATGATGGATTTCGTATTCGGGATGGAAGTGCCAGCGCACCGTGTGGAAGGGGTAGCCGTGGGCCCAGGCCTTGAACGACTCGCCGCGTCTGATCTGGACGACTTCCAAGTCCGGATTCATGTCAGTTCCTCCCGGCGCCGGTCCGGTCATGCGACCAGTTGCAGTGCCATCTCCCGCAGGCCGCGTTTGCCGCTCTCTGCAGTGATCGAAGCTTAGGCGGCAATTCATGCAGCCGCCACCACGGTGTGTCCACCTCACTGATACTTTTTTGACGTTTTTGTGGTCAAGGCGATACGTTTGCGAGTACGCGGGAGAGATCAGGGCCCGCTTGCGAGACGGTGACGACGCAAACGATGTCGTCGGCAGCGAGAGCTGGCCGCTCGATTTCGGCTCCGTCACAGTGATAATATGCAAAGGGAGCGGATCGGCATGACAAGGACGTTCACCTACTCCGGCAGCCCTGCGCATATTGTCTTCGGCAATGGCGCGTCGTCCGAGGTGGGCACCTGGATCGAAAAACTCGGCTGCAATCGCGCGCTGGTGCTGTCGACGCCGCATCGGGCTGCCGACGGCGAGGCGCTTGCCGAATCCCTCGGCGCGCTGGCGGCCGGCACCTTTTCGGGCGCCGCCATGCACACGCCGGTCGAGGTAACCCAAACGGCAATGGCCAAGGCGACCGAGGTCAACGCTGACTGCGTTGTCGCGCTTGGCGGCGGCTCGACCACCGGTCTCGGCAAGGCGATCGCCTGGCGCACCGACCTGCCGCAGATCGTCATCCCGACCACCTATGCCGGCTCGGAGGTGACGCCGATCCTCGGTCAGACCGAGAACGGCGAAAAAACCACAATGCGTGACGCAAGGATCCTGCCGGAAGTGGTGATCTACGATCCAGAGCTGACCGTCGGCCTGCCGATAGCGATGAGCGTCGCGTCAGGACTCAACGCCATGGCGCACTCGGCCGAAGCGCTTTACGCGCAGGATCGCAATCCGATTTCCACCCTGATGGCGAAAGAAGGATTGCGCGCCATGAAGACTGCGCTGCCGGTGTTGACCAAGGAGCCTGGAAACATCGATGCACGCGGCGATGCGCTTTACGGCGCCTGGCTGTGCGGTACGGTGCTCGGCGCCGTCGGCATGGCGCTGCATCACAAGATCTGTCACACGCTCGGCGGCTCTTTCGACATGCCGCATGCCGAGACGCATGCGGTGATGTTGCCGCACACGATCGGCTTCAACGCCGCCGCGGTGCCCGACTTGTTGAAGCCGGTCGCCGACTTGTTTGGCAGCAGCGCCGGTAGCGGTCTCCAGGATTTCGCCAAGGCGGTCGGCGCGCCCCTTACATTGAAAGAACTCGGCCTCATGCAGGCCGATCTCGACCGCGCCGCTGAGATTGCGACCAGGAACCCATACTGGAATCCGCGGCCTTTCGACCGCGCCGCAATCCGCGCCCTGTTGCAGGACGCGTGGGAGGGAAGGCGTCCGCAAAACTGACTGCAACAAGCAAGGAACTTACCCGCCGCGAATTCATCAGGAAGACCGCCATGAGTGGCTCCGCCTGATCGGCGCAGGCCGCTCACGCTTTTGTGCGCGTGAAAAACTGCGCGGCTCGAAAAGCCCATTGACATCAACCGTATTTTCGAAGCAAACGTTATATTGTTACTGTTATACAGTTACACAGCCCGCCTCTCCGGCGACATACCTTTCAGACTGCAAGGAGACCACGGATGCGTCGCATTCCCTTTCTCGCCGCGCTGCTCGTCGCGGTGCCGCTTTTGACCGGCACGGCTGCCCGCGCCGAAGACAAGCTGACCATCGTGGCGGCCGAGAATTTCTATGGCGACCTTGCCCGCCAGATCGGCGGCAGCAACGTCGCCGTCACCAGCATCCTGGCCAATCCCGATGACGATCCGCATCTGTTCGAGACCAGCCCGTCGACGGCGCGCACCATCGCCGACGCCAAGATCGTCATCTACAACGGCGCCGACTACGATCCGTGGATGGACAAGCTGCTGTCGGCCTCGACAGCCAAGGATCGCACGACCATCGTCGCCGCCGACCTGATCGGCAAGAAGTCGGGCGACAACCCGCATCTGTGGTACGACCCGGCGACGCTGCCGGCCATCGCCAAGGCGCTGAGCGCCGATCTTGCCAAACGCGATCCGGCCAATGCAGCGCATTACGAGGCCAATCTCAAGGCATTCCAGACCTCGCTCGAGGCCATTGACAAGGAAATCGCCGACGTCAAGAACACCTATGGCGGCACCGAGGTGACGGCTACCGAGCCGGTCTTCGGCTACATGGCGGAAGCGCTCGGCCTGAAAATGCTGAACTACGATTTCCAGGTGGCTTTGATGAACGATGCGGAGCCGAGCGCCACGCAGGTGGCGGCGTTCGAAAACAGCCTGAAGGACGGCTCGGCCAAGATCCTGTTCTACAATTCGCAGGTGACCGACGAGGCAACGACAAGGCTGCTCGACATCGCCAGGCAGAATAAGGTCACTGTCATCGGCGTCACCGAGACGGAACCGGCGGGCCAGACGATCCAGACCTGGTTCCGCGGCCAGATCGACGCGGTCCAGAAGGCGCTCGCCGCCCGCACACAATGAACGTGACTGCGAATGAATGTGACTAAATGAACGCAATCGAATTCGACAGGGTCACGCTGACCTATGGGGGACGCCGGGTTTTATCCGACGTCTCCTTTTCTCTACCGCAAGGCGCCTTTGTCGGCCTGCTCGGCGCCAATGGCGCCGGCAAGACGACGATGCTGCGCGCCATTCTCGGCCTGATCAAACCGGCCGGCGGCGCCATTTCGGTGCTTGGCAAATCGCCGACGCGCGGCAACGCCGACATCGGCTATATGCCGCAGGCGCGGCGCGCGCTTGGCGATGTCGGCGTCAGCGGCCTCGACTTCGTGCTGAGTGCCGCCGGCGGGCATCGCTGGGGCTGGCCCGTCGCATCGGCTGCCGAGAAGGAGGCGGCGTGGAAGGCACTTGAAGAGGTGGGCGCCGGCAGCCTCGCGCGCCGTCCCTTGGGCGAGCTTTCCGGTGGCGAGCGCCAGCGCATCCTGATCGCGCAATCCTTGATCGGCAATCCGCAACTGCTTTTGCTCGACGAGCCGCTGATCAGTCTTGACGCGGGCCATCAGCGCGCGATCATCGACCTGGTGCATCAGATCGGCGAACGGCTCGGCATTGCCGTGCTGTTCTGCTCGCACGAGATCAACCCGCTGCTGCGCGCCGTCGACCGCGTGCTCTATCTCGGCAACCGCAAGGCGGCGATCGGCTCCGTCGACGAGGTCATCAGCGGGCCGGTGCTGTCGAAACTCTACGGCACGCATATCAATGTGGTGCGGGTTGCCGGCCGCATCTTCGTCATGGCCGACGATGTCGAACTGGAGAGCGGGGCGCATGTCCACGATCTTTGACTATGAATTCATGCGCAACGCCTTTTATGCCTGCACCATCGTCGGCATCGTTTCGGGCGCGGTCGGCTATTTCCTCGTGCTCCGGGGCCAGACCTTCGCCGGTCATGCGCTCTCCCATGTCGGCTTTCCCGGCGCCACGGGCGCCGGCCTAATCGGGCTGTCGCCGTTTCTCGGCCTCACGGTGTTTACCGTCGCCGCCGGCATCGGCATCGGCCTGCTTGGCGAACGCGCGCATCGCGACGTCGCCATCGGCATCGTTTTGACGCTGTCGCTCGGCTTGGGCTTGCTGTTTCTGCATTTCTACACCGCCTTCGCCTCGCAGGCGACCAACGTGCTGTTCGGCAATGTGCTGGGCATCAGCCTGCGCACCGTTATCGTGCTTGCGGTGCTGGCGGTGGCGATCCTTGTCGCGCTTTTGCTGATAGCGCGGCCGCTGCTGTTCGCCAGCCTGCAGCCGGAACTCGCCGAAGCGCGCGGCGTGCCGCTCACTCTTGTCTCGACCCTGTTCATGGTGCTGGTCGCCGTCGCCACGTCCGAGGCGGTGCAGATCGTCGGCGTGTTGCTCGTCTTCGCGCTGATGGTGGCGCCTGCAGCCACCGCCCTCAGGCTTACCAGCGGCGTCGGAGCCGGCGTGCTGACGTCCATCGCGCTTGCCGTGATCATCGCCTGGATCAGCCTGACGCTCGCCTTCCTGACCGACTGGCCGACGAGCTTCTGGATCACGGCGCTGGGCGCGGCGGCCTATGTCGTCAGCGGCATGGTCCGGCGCCCGTCGGTCCGAGAGACTCAGGCAGCCGAGGCCGGCCTCTGAGGCTTGCCCTCCGGCAGGTCGGTCGGGCCGGCTGCAAAATTGACGTCAGGGAAATACACCCAAAAAAAGTCAGGTCTACAACCGGGCTCCTGAAACGTTTCAGCCGGGAAAGACAAATCCATTCAATGGTCTAGATCGCGACCTCTGGCGTGCCAAAGATCCGCTCCGGAGCGGCCGGAAAACCCGGAAAACCGCCATTTCAAGCGCATTTTGCGGCGGCGAATGGGCTTGCGCGAGGCCGGCTGGAAAGCTGGCCGGGAGGCGCAAAAGCGACCTCCCGCGGCCATCGCGGGCGGCGTTGACAGACCGCGGTGCTGCATGCGTATAGCAAGCCATGGGTCACGCCATGGCCGTGGCGGTTGAGACGGGGCTGGGGGGTTTCGTAACAACAGCATTGACGGCCCGGCGCCGGACGGGCGGCATGCACTCTCGAAGTGCGCCGCTCGCTCTTGGCTGACGCGCCGGCGACCGGCAGCAGTCCTGGCCTGCGTTATCTCGACCAGGCTCCGCAGAACGCCATCGTCTCAGCTTTTCGATCCGCATCGGTTCGAAGCGAACGAGGTGACGCCCTCTTAACCGATATTCGCTTCGCTACGTCCCCCTCCCCTGCTGGGCGAGGGGGACGCTGGCGATGAACCGCGCCGGCCGAGGTGTATCGGCACCGATCAGGCAAGCCTGACGACGTCGATCAAGCAAGCTTGACGACGTCGATCAAGCAAGCTTGACGACGAAGTGCTTGGTTACCGGCTCGATGATCTGCCAGGTGCCCTTGAAATCGGCTTCGACCACGAACGCATCGCCCGGACCGACCTCGACCGGCGTGCCGCCATCGGGCGTGATGATGATGCGGCCGGCGATCATGTGCACGAACTCATAGTCGGTGTAGGTGGCGTGATAAGTGCCTGGCGAGGCCCGCCAGGTGCCCGACAGCACCTTGCCATCGGCGGTGGTGTGCTGCACGGCGGTCTGCATGGTCGGCCGGCCCGCCACAACGATCCAGCCCGGTAAGTCGCCGCCCTCGGCATGCTCGACAGCGCCGAATTTGAAAATGGTGGTGTTGGTCATGGGAGGCTCCGTTTGAATTGCATGGCTGCCGGTTGGATAGCCGATGCGTGTGACGGGAGCAACGCAAGGGCCGACGTGTGGCGTCGGAGATTGACGAACGCGCGCGCTAATCTCCCCCCTCGAGGGGGAGATGTCGCCGAAGGCGACAGAGGGGGTCGGTTCGACTGGACGCGGCGCCTGCACCAGACGGAAGTTGGCGCTTCACGCGAGACGACCCCCTCTGGCCGCTTCGCGGCCATCTCCCCCTCAAGGGGGGAGATTGGCAGTTCATCTCCTCCAATGTTGCACTGCGTTAGATTTGTTGCATTGCGATATCGACCCATAGGGCGGAGTCTTGGTCCGACTGTCAACGGTTGCAGCGCCGTGTCCCGTTGGGCGCAAAGCTGCCGCACGTATGATCCCGGCGCGACCGTTACTCGCCGAGGCGGGGTCATGCACCAGCACGAGGTGGCAAATCGTGTCAGCATCGTTCCGGCCCGATATCGAAGGACTGCGTGCCTTGGCGGTGGCAGGCGTGATCGCCTTTCATTTCGGCTTCACCGGCCTGCCCGGCGGCTTCACCGGCGTCGACATCTTCTTCGTCATCTCGGGCTATCTGATCACAAAACACCTGCTTGCCGAAATCACCGAGACCGGGCGGCTCAACCTGTGGCGGTTCTATGCCAGGCGCGCTCGGCGGCTGTTGCCGGCGTCGCTGTTCGTCATCCTCGCCACACTGGTGGCCGGCGCCTTCATCCTGTCGCCGGAGGAACAATCGCTCTATTCCAAAGGCGCCATGTTCGCCTCGGCCTACATGATCAATCTGTGGCTGATCCGCTGGTCGTTCGATTATTTCGCCGCCGATGCGGCCAGCAACCCGTTTGTCCATTTCTGGTCGCTGTCGGTGGAGGAGCAGTTCTATGTCGCCTGGCCGGCGCTGCTTGTGCTGGCGGCATGGCTGCGCCCCGGCAAGCGCGGCGCGATCCTGGTGATCGGCATTGCCGGCCTCGTCTCGTTCGCCGTCTGCGCGTGGCTCACCACGGTCTCGCAGCCCTGGGCCTTCTATTTCTCGCCGCTACGCGCCTGGGAGTTCGCCGCCGGCGGACTGGCCAGCATGGTGCCGCAGCAAGTCTGGCAAAACCGCCCGCGGCTCGCCACGCCGCTGGCGTGGCTCGGCCTAGCGCTGATTGCCGGCGCCTATCTTTCCTTCAGCGACGAAACGCCCTTCCCGGGTTTCCTCGCCCTGGTGCCGGGGGCCGGCACCGTGCTGTTGCTGCTGGCAGGAGCGGCGCACGCGCAGCAGGAGAGCGCTAAGAAAAGCCCGATCGAGGCACTGGCGCTGGCGCCGCTGCAATGGGTCGGCAAACTCTCCTACTCGCTCTATCTCTGGCACTGGCCGGTGATCGTGTATGCCACGATGCTGACGCCGGAACTTTCGCCGCTGCAGCGGCTCGGCTGCTTGGCGCTGACGCTGGCGCTGTCGGGGTTCACCTATCATGTCATCGAAAACCCGATCCGCCGCAATGGCTGGCTGATGGCCAGTGCGGCGCGGGCGCTGGTGCCGGCCGTCCTCCTGACCGGCACCGGCGTCGCAGCCGCCTACGCCAATGCCAGGCTTGCCGTCCACGATCTGGACCCTGAGCAGCGCAGCATTGCCGCCAGCGCCGCGCAGCCTTCCACGGCGCGCGCGGCCGGCTGTATTCTCTCCTTCGAGACAGTGCCGCCGAAGGCCTGCGTGTTCGGCAACAAGGACGCCGGGCGCTCGATTGCGCTTTTCGGCGATTCGCATGCCGACCACTGGTCGACGCCGCTGATCGAGGCGGCGGCCAAGAACAACTATCGCCTCGTCACCTATCTCAAATCGTCCTGCCGTGCCTCGCGGGTGACGACCTGGAACTGGCGGCTGAAGCGCGACTACACCGAATGCGACCAGTGGCGGGAGCAATCGGTCAAGGACATTATCGCGTTGCACCCGCACATGGTGGTGATCTCGGAATTTTCGATCGGCAATGTGATGAAGGAATCGCCCGAGGAACTGAAGCACGCCGATGGGAACGAGGAGTGGAAGACCGGCCTGCGCTGGACGCTGGCGGCATTCAGCCGGGCCGGGATCAAGGTCGCGGTAATCCGGGACGTTCCCTACAATGGAAGCTATGCCGACAAATGCGTGGCGCGGGCGCTGTGGCGCGGGCAGGTGCCTGAAGTCTGCGACACGCCGAGGGACGCGGCGGCGAACGACGACATCGCCGCGGCCGAGCGCGACGTCGTGCGCAGCGTGCCCGGCGCCACCTATGTCGACCTGACCAGCCAGTTCTGCGACGCCCAAACCTGCCACGTGTTCATCAACGGCCAACTCGCCTTCCGCGACCGGCACCACCTGGCGACGCCATTTGCTGAATCACTGGAGCCGCTCTTGGAGAAGGCGGTGTTTTAGGGGGCGGCGAGGTAGGGGGACCTGACGGCTGACGCTCAGTTGATGCGAGCTATGCCACAAACACATCCTCTCGATGGTGAGCGAGGTAAGCCTGCTGCGGCGGGGTGAAGGTGCTAGTGCGCCAGACGGCGGGGGCTTCGGCAAAGCCGAAACTCTGCATCACCAATTGCTCGAATCCGAGCCGCCGCAAATCAGTCTTGTCGACGCGCTGGGATATGAGGACCTGCCCGCTATCTTCAAAACTGATGAAGCCACGGTCAAAGAGGTGGTCGGCATCAGGCGTGAGGAGCAGCCCGTTCATGCCGTCCAAGCGCTCCTGCGCGGAAGCGCATAGGCGCCAAGGCTTGATGTGGCTTGCAATCAGCAACGAGGGATTGGTGACCCCTGTGAGTCGGCACGAGCGCTCCATGGCTTCGACATTGGAACGAAATTTACCTTGGCCGCGACGAGCTTGAATGACGCTCGTCTTTACAGTGTCCTCGAGTTGGAGGTCGTCTCGGATACGGCGCTCAACGACGTCCTCTAAAATTTCATTGACGACTTCGAAAGTGAGACTGTTTGCGCCACCACGCCTCAAAGCTTCGCGGTCGAAAGCTGTACCCGCGACAATTGTGTGAAACACCTCTTGCGATACGCTCGCGAGATAGGCGTGTTGACGGCCTGATCCGGAGTTTGGGTCGATGGGCGAGTATCGGGCAGGCAGAAGCGGACCCAATTCGCCAATTATGTCCGACGGGCGCACCGTCGGCAGGAGCGGCGCCCAATACACCGGGAGAAGCCAACCTTCCTCGTTCCAATTGGCTCCAGTGTTCTTGAACTCCGGTGGTTTCGGTGCTGTGAATGCAAACTCCGCTACCCGACCAATATAGCGCACGGCTTGACCGAAAAAAGACAACACGAGGTCACCAGGTTTCGCCCGACGCATATTTTTGTAGAACTCGCTGCGTGCCCCATTCTTCTGAGTTTTGGGCGACCAGAGATATTGCCCGTCGATCTCTTGGCGGGCGGTCTGACTGTGATTTACCCACCAGAATTGCGACATCGTTTTTGATTTTAATAGTTGCCGTCGGCTGGGTAAGCTCTATTCGAGACCTGTCTCGCCTACAAGCAGGGAGCCGACCTTATTGCCAGGTGCGACAGGCGGCGTAACTGCATCTTTCGGCGAGACGCCAAGAAGAGCGTAGGGCGACGATAGTCGCCGCCCCCACCCCGCTTGCAAATCTCCACCCCAATGCCATCTACATCACAGGCGCACCGCCGGTGCGCAGGTATCCACGGAGCATTCACTTGACGCAGCGAAGCGGCAGTGCGGACTTGCCGCTGCATGGCGGGCGGGTTCCGAAATGGTTGGGCGATCGCATGACGCGGCTGGGCGCGGTGCTGTGCGAGGCGATCATCCATCACTATGGCCGTGACGAGCTGTTGCGGCGGCTGGCGCATCCGTTCTGGTTCCAGTCTTTCGGCGCCGTCATGGGCATGGACTGGCACTCCTCGGGCATCACCACTTCGGTCGTCGGCGCGCTGAAGCGCGGGCTGAACCCGATGTCGCGCGAGCTCGGCATTCATGTCTGCGGCGGGCGCGGCGCGCATTCGCGCAAGACGCCGCAGGAGCTGACCGCGATCGGCGAACGCGTCGGCATCGATGGCGCGGCGCTTGCCACCGCCAGCCGCCTAGTCGCCAAGGTGGACAGTGCGGCCGTGCAGGACGGTTTCGACCTCTATCTGCACGGCTTCATCGTCACCGACGACAGCCGCTGGGTGGTGGTGCAGCAAGGCATGAACGGCGACAGCCGCCAGGCGCGGCGCTATCACTGGCTGTCCGAAGGACTGACAAGCTTCGTCGACCAGCCGCATGCGGCGATCGAGGGCGAGCGGCAGGGCGAGATCGTCAACCTGACCGACCATCGCGCCGCGCCGTCACGTAGCGGCCAGATCGACCTGTTGAAGACCATGAGCCCGGAGCGGATCCTCGACGAGCTTGCCGTGCTGGAGCCGCCGCCGAAATCACCGGCCGCGAAATCATCCGCGCAGCCGATGCTGCCCAATCTGGTGATGCCGGCGCATCATGACGTGCGCGAGAGCGACATCGTCATGCACCGGCTGCACGGCAACATCTCGGCGGCCATCGAAAGCGGGCCGGCCGATTTTCCCGAACTGCTGTTGGTGCCCGGCGTCGGCGCGCGCACCGTGCGAGCGCTGGCCATGGTGGCGGAAGTTGTGCACGGCGCGCCCTGCCGCTTCTCCGATCCGGCGCGCTTCTCGCTCGCCCATGGCGGCAAGGACCGCCACCCCTTCCCAGTGCCGCTGAAAGTCTATGACGAGACGATCGCGGTGCTGAAATCGGCCGTCGGCAAGGCCAAGCTCGGCCGCGAGGAAGAGCTTGGCGCGCTGCAGCGCCTGGATGGCGAGGCGCGCCGGCTGGAGCGCTACGTCACCGGGCCGAGCCTTAAGGAGATCGTCGCCGGCGAGTTCGACCAGTCGCATCTGCTGGGAGGGCGCAGTGTGTTCGGGTGGGAGGGGGCGGCGGAAAGCGACGACGGTTCAGACAGGGGCCGCCAGTAGCGGCCTGTCCATCATGCAGAGATAGTGCGCGGCCCATAGAAACACGTGCTCGGCTTGTTTTGATAATGCTTGCAAAGACCCATTTCTCAAGTGATGCTCTGCCAGGCGAGGCTCGGCATGAATACATTCGCATGGACGTTGGTTTTCGTGCTGCTGGCGATTGGCGGCGCGATCGCCCAAACGACGCCTGAGCCTGCCATACTGGCATATACACCGCCGATGCACTTCGTCGTTGTACGCAACAGCACGCCAGGATGCGAGCCGACATGCCCGGAATGGATTTCGGCGGAAGGTCACATCGTGGCCGGCACGCCAGCTTTGCTGAAGGCTTTGCTGAAAAAACTCGGCCCCCGCAAATTGCCTTTGGCGTTGAATTCCCCGGGCGGCGAGACCGATGCGGCGATGGCGCTTGGCCATATGATCCGCGCCAGCGGGCTCGACACGATGGTTGGCAAGACGGAGTTCTCCGAATGCGCGCCAGACACAAAAGCCTGCGGGCCGGGCGACCTCCGCTTCGGCGTCGCCAACCCCGTCGGCGCAGTCTGTTCGTCAGCTTGTACGATGGTTCTTGCGGGCGGCGTACGGCGCCTGGCAGACAGCCGCGCCTTTGTCGGCATTCACCGGATCATGCTGCCGACCGCCAAGAAAATCCACGGCAAGAAGACCATCGTCCTCGTTCCGATACCCAAATGGTATGAACGCAAGGTCGACAGCTATTTCACCGAGATGAAAGCAGGTTCGTGGATCGTATCGGCCATGCAAAAAATACCCGACGACAGCATACGATACCTCGTGACATACGAACTTTTGGACCTGAATCTGATAACCGAAACCGGTCACGGCGACACGCGCACCTCCATCGATATCTGCAAGACCACGCCGCCGGCGGGCAACTGCCGAACGGTCAGGCAATAGGAATAGCGGGCCACGTAGGTCGTCGAAGCGCCTGTTTCTCAACAGCAACCCTTCACTTTACGCGGCACCCTTCAACAGGTCTTCCGGCCGGCCCTCGACGAGCGCAGCAATATAGCTTTCCAGGCTGGTCGTGCCGCGCTCCGGGTTTTCCGGCTCCGCCGGCTTGTCCAGCGTGGCCTCGGTCATGCGGGTGTAGGACTCGGCCGCCGCTTTGGAGAAGCCGAGTTTTTCGTAGGTTTCTGTCCAGCGCTCGCGCGGCACCGTGACCACGCGCACGTTTTTGCGCAACGCCGCACTGAAGGCTGCGGCAACATCGGCGGCTGAGTAGCGCCGAGGGCCCTCGATATAGTGCGTGCCGGTCTTGTCCGCCGGCTCCAGCAGACGTCTCGCTGCGGCCTCGCCGAGATCCTGCGGCGCCACCATCGGCAGCTCGAAATCCGCCGGGAAGAAGGAGGTGATGACGCCGTCGCGCCGCGCCGTCTCCAGGGCCTGATCCCAGTTGCTCATGTAATAGGCGGCGCGGTTGATGCTTGCCGGAATGGCCTTCGCTTTCAGCTTCAGCTCGAGGCCGTAAAGGACGGTGAGATCGCCGACACCCTCGCCGGCTTGCGCGCCATAGGTCGATTCCGCTACCACTTTTTCGAGGCCGGACCCCTCCAGTGCCGCCGCAATCGCGGCAACCGTCTTGCGCTCCTCGGCGTCGGTGTCGGTCGATGGATCGGCCGGCGGGTTGAGCAGAAACGCCCGCTTGCCGCGCCGCAAGATTTCACGCAGTGCCTCGACATCGAGCACATCGGCAACCGCGGCCTCCGCGCCCTGTTCAACCAACCATGCGGCCTTCGCCTCGTCGCGCGTCACCACCGTGACATCCTCGCCCTGCCGCAACAGCGCCATTGCCGCCGCCGAGCCGACATGGCCGGTACCTCCAAGAATAACATGCATGGTCTCGTCCTTCCCTTGCTGATTCATGCCGGATTAATGGCTGGGGCGGCGAAGGGTTCAAAAATCGGGGGACGATGCTGACAGGAGGTGACGCTGACTTTCCTCGCAATGCACGGCGCAGGGGTCGTTCGCATCTTGCAAAATTATGGAACGAGGTCGTGCCCAGCGAGTTATATTAGCGCAACCTTGAATAGGAGGCAGCTATGAGAAAGCTCCTGCTTGCTTCGGCTATCGCTATCACTGCGGCGGCGGCGATGATCGCCCCGGCGAATGCCGGCGGGCGCGTCGTGATCGGCATCGGCAACGGCTACTATGACGATGACTACAATGACAGCTATGGCGACTATTACGATCGCTACGCTCCTCGCCCCTACTACCAGTATGATGCCTACGATAACGGCTTCAGGTACCACAGGTATCACAGGCACCACCGCCATTGCCGCATAGAGTTGGTCAAGCATTGGCGCCATCATCACAGGATCGTCGAGGAAATTCGCGTTTGCGAACGGTGATCCGATAGGGTGAAACCGGTTCGGCCGGCATCTGCCGGCCGGCCGCTTCACTACGCGGCTGCCGGCCTTATCGCGGCTTCCGCATCAGCATCATCCCGTAATCAACGGCCAAAAGGTCGAGCCCGACCTTCAACAGCTTCACCACCACATCTCGTCCTTCGCCGGTGCGTTCGGCGAGCGCCTTCACCGACTGGCCTTCGAGGCAGATTTTGCGAACCACCTCCGCCACTTCCCAGTGGGCCATGGCGGCGATGGCATGGGTGTGGGCGCGGCCGGCGTTGAGCACGCGGTCGGGGATGCCGCCATTGATGCGGCCGCCGTCAATGCGCTCTTCCCACGGCATCGGCCTCAGCCCGTCACGCGAGGCGCGCTCGAAATCGTCGCGAAACCGCTGGCCGGCCTCACGCTGCTGGCGGGTCAGTGAGGTGATGCCGACTAGCGGATCGACATTGCGCACCCGCACGATGCCGCCGATCGCGGTGTAGCCGTCATTGGAGACCTCGTAGACGCGCCGCGCCTCTTCGGTGCCGACGCTCAACCGCTTGCGGCCGAAGCGATCGTCCTTCAGCGCGAAATCATGGCCGATCTCGCGGCGGATGCGCACCTGCTCGGCTTCGCCCGCAGGCAATTTCGGCGGTTTGGCTTTCTGCGCGGTTTTTTTGCTCATCGGGGGATCCTTGTGGGATTGGGTTGTTGAGCCGGAAGGTTGGCGTTCCTTCGCGCCCCCCTCTGCCCTGCCGGGCATCTCCCCCACTTGGGGGGAGATCGGATGTCGCGTCGGCTTTCGCCAATCACCACCGCCGTTGGAAGGCAGTGCGGGCGAGCTGCCAATCTCCCCCCGCGTGGGGGAGATGTCCGGCAGGACAGAGGGGGGCGCTGTCCCGCCGGCTTTCGATCATTGGTGGGGTCGTCCGGAGGCGAGGAACGGAGCCCAGCCGCTCACACCATCTCCGCCACAGGCCGGTGGAAGCGCGCCTGGTGGTATTCGCAGTAGCTTTTCAGCGCCCTTGTGCGCAGGCCGCAGCACAGCATCTCCAATCCCGGCCGGCTGCCGGGAGGGTCTTTGTCGGGGTCTTCCTCCAGCGTCAGGTCGAGCGGCGCGCGGCAGCGGTCGAACAGGCAGTCGATGAAGCGCATGGCGGCGACATGCGGCTGACGCCCGAGCGAAGCAGGGCGCGGCGCCGGCACATTGAAGCGGTAGATTTCGCCGTCCACCACCAGCCGTCCTTCGCCCGGGATCGAGGGCGCCGGACGGGCTGGCAACAGAGGCCTGGCCGATGGCTGACGGCTCGGTTTGGCGGCCGGTTTGACCGGCGCGGCCTGCTTCGAAACTCCTACTTCCCTTACGAGCTTGCTTGGCTGCGCCGGCGGATTCCTCTTGGCGGTATTCTCGTTTGCCGCAGTCTTCCCCGTCGCATTCTTCCTCGGTCGGCCGCCGGACCTGCCGCCTCTGGGGTTGGCGAAGCCGATGGTCTTCAACGCGCTGTTGCGGTGGACGATGCCGATGATGGCATTGCGCGAGACCGGACTGCCGCGCAGCGCCGTGAAGCGGACGGCGATCCCTGTGGCCGACAGGCCATCCCTCAGCCAGACGGCGATCTCCTGCAATTCGGTGTCGGTATAGGCAGTCATGTCGGTATCCATTGATTGCGCGCGCAAAGGCCGAGCGCCGGCCCCGAGGGCCCACGGGAAAAAATCAGAGCGGATGGTCGGTGCGGTTAGCCGATACTGGCGGCCGGCAGCGAGCCGGCGAGATGCCGCAAGGCGGCTTCGGCGGCCGCTTTGGTGAGGGCGGAAACCGCCCTGCCCGTCAGCCGGTCGAACAGGATGACGGTGCCATCTTCCGTGCGGATGCAGGAAATACCCTGCCCGCCGGAGACAGCCCTTGGCGCGGCGCCATGGGCTGAAGAGGTGGCCGGAGCCGGGAGAGGATCGGCTCCGGCCGTTCCGGTCGATCGGGGGGACGACGGTTCGACCGGATCCGGGGCAGAAGCCCCGGTTTGCGTCCGGACCGGGGAGGAGGACAGCCCGGACGGTGGGAGAAAGCTGAGGATGTCTGCGGAAACGCTTGCGGTTTGTTCGATCATGCGCTAAGCGTACGATATGTACGAAACGTACGCAAGCGAAATCGTACGTATTGGACGATAAATTTCAGGCAATTTGTACGATGCAGGAACCGAGGCACAGATTGCAGCAGGCACGGGCGGAGGCGGGTTATGCCTCGCCGAGCGACGCCGCGCGGGCATTGCGCGACATCAACAAGAACACGCTGATCAGTCACGAGAACGGCAACCGGCCGCTGTCGCGCAAGGCGGCGGAGAAATACGGCCGCCTGTTCGGCGTCGATCCCGGCTGGCTCTTGTTCAACGGCGACGGCGGCAGCCTTTCGGGTGGCCATTTCGGCTTTGACGAGTCGGGCCGGCAGATCCCGATGCCGTCGCTGGCCACCGTCGACGTGCCCATTGTCTCATGGATCAGCGCCGGCGAACTCGGCAGCCAGGACATGGTGGTCAATCTCAGCGACTATCCGACCATCCCCACCACCGATCTGGAGCAGGGCCAATGGATTGCGCTACGCGTCGACGGCCCGTCGATGAACAAGATCTCGCCACCGGATTCGATCATCTTCGTCAACCTCAGGGACAAGCGGCTGGTGACCAATGGCTGCTACGTCATTTCGGACGAATCCGGCCAGGCCACCTACAAGCGCTACCGCCCCAACGAGAACCCGCCCTTCCAGCCGGCCTCCTACATGGACGTCCCGCCGCCGGCGCTCGAAGGCGCCATCACCATCATCGGCCGGGTGAAGCGCTCGATGATCGATATGTGAGGGAGAAGGCGGTGAGGCGCAATCTCCCCCCTCGAGGGGGAATGGCCGGCAGGCCAGAGGGGGTCGCCGCGCGTAAGGCGCTGACGTCCTCTGTCCGCGATAGGAAGTCGCGTCAGGACGTACCGACCCCCTCTGTCGCCTTCGGCGACATCTCCCCCTCGAGGGGGGAGATTACGCGCCCAAAAACTCGTTCGTGAAATACGCTCCAAAATCCGGCTTCTCCTTCAGAACCTTGCCATCGCCATCGAGCAATATGCCGGCCCTGAAGAGGTAGGTTCCGATCGCCTCGATCTTGGCCCTGTCGATGGTGCCGATGACGCCGTCCTGGCTGCGCAAGAAGTGTCCGTCGACCAGCATTTTCAGCGAAGCGTGGATCAGCGCCGGGTCGGTCAGCGCATCCCTGTTGGAAGCGATCAGCAGATCGCCGGCTTCCTGCGGGTGATCGCAGGCAAATTGGTAGCCGCGCCGCGTTGCCTCGACGAAGGCCGATGCGGCCTTCGGGTTTGCCTGGAGATATGCATTGCTGGAGGCGATCAAGGTGGTGTGCTCGTCGGGCACGCCGTAGTCGGCGTAGCGGAAGCTGCGCTGCCTGACGCCTTTCAGTTCGGCATCGACGCCTTCCCAGGTCGAGACCTCCAGCGTGAAGTCGACCGAGCCGTTGGCCAGCGCCTCATAGGCCGAGGTGCCTAATGTCACCGTCTCGAAAACGCCCTTGCCGCCATCGTGGCGGATGATGGTCGAGATCAGCGTGTTTTCCCAAGCGCTGCCGAAGCCGCCATAGGTCAGGCCGTCAAGGTTTTTCGGGCCTTTGATCTCACTACGGTCCGCGTTGAAGACCAGCTGTCCGGTCTCCTGCTGGACCACGGCGTAGACCGCCTTGAGATCGGCGCCGGCAGCCCGCTGGGTGAACAGGCCGACGCCGGCAATGCCGAAATCGGCGATGCGGTTGGCGACCAGCGTGCCGGCGCCGGTATCGCCATAGGGCAGGATCTCAACATCGAGCCCAGCCTCGCCGTAAAACCCTTTGTCGCGGGCAACGAACAGGCCGACATGGTTGGTGTTGACCGTCCAGTCGAGCGCGACGGTGATTTTTTGCGTAGCCGCATGAGCGCGAGAGGCAAGCGGCAGTCCGGCAGCCAGCGTCAGCAGCAAAGCCTGCCGGCGTGTGAATTCGGTCATGAAAAACTCCTTTGAGCGGTCTGCGGGAACGAGGGCCGGTCAGTCCCGGGATTGAGCAGCGTGTCGAGGATGTCGGGTTCGAGCGCGGCGGCCTGGCGCGCGGCATCGCTGCCGGTGGTGCGCGGGCGCGGCAGCGGCACGGCAATCTCGCCGATGATGCGGGCCGGCCGCGCCGACATCAGATAGATTCGATCGGAGAGGTAGACGGCTTCGCGCACGTCATGGGTGATCAGCAGCGCGGTCCAGCGGTGGCGCTGCCACATGCCTTCCAGCCAGCGCTGCATACCCGCGCGGGTCAGTGCATCCAGCGCGCCAAAGGGCTCGTCGAGCAGCAGCATGTCGCGCTGCTGCACCACGGTGCGCAAAAGGGCGGCGCGCTGGCGCATGCCGCCGGAAAGTTCCGCCGGCCAGGCGCGCTCGAAGCCGGCAAGGCCGAACTCGGCAAACAACGGCGCGACGCGTTCGCGCGCCGCCTTGCGGCCAAGACCCTGCACTTCCAGCCCCAGCGTCACATTGTCGATGACGCGTCGCCACGGCATCAGCGCGTCGCGCTGCGGCATGAAGGCGAAGGGGCTGCCCTGCAATGGCGCGCCGTCGAAGCGCATGTCGCCCTCGCCCTTCAGAGCGCCGGTCAGCAACTGGAACAGCGTCGACTTGCCGGCGCCGGAAGGGCCGAGGATGGAGACGAACTCGCCGGCCGCGACGTGCAGCGAAATGCCGTCGAGCACCTCAAGCGCGCCGAAGCTTTTGCTGATGTCGCGGAGTTCAAGCCGTGTCATTGGCTGCTGTCTCCCGAAGATCTGACGTCGCGGCTTTCGCTCCCTGCATTCTCCCAAGGCATGGCGAAGCGCTGGACGAGCACCGCAATGGCGAACAAGACAAGCGTGAGCGCGGCGCTGACGGCGACCGCGGCGAGCACCAGATCGGGCCGAAAGTTGTTCTTGGCATTGAGCATGTAGATGCCCAGCCCCTTCGCCGCCCCCGCATATTCGGCGAAGATCGCGCCGACCACGGCGTAGGTGATGGAGATGCGCAGCCCGGCGAAGAAATAGGGCAGCGCCGAAGGCAGGCGCGCCAGCCAGAAGATACGCCAGCGCCCTGCCCCCATGGCGGCGAGCATCTGCGAAATCTCCTTGCTGCTCGCAGCAAAACCTTCGACCAGCGCGACCATCATCGGGAAGAAGGTGACGAGCGCCACAAGCAGGATCTTTGGCATCAGCCCGAAGCCGAACCACAGCACGATGAGCGGCGCGATCGCGACCAGCGGCAAGGTCTGGCTGACGATCAGCAGCGGAAACAGCGCGCGGCGCAGCGGGGCCAAGAAATCGACCAGCGCCGAAAACACGAAGGCAGCGACCAACGAGCAGGCGAAGCCGGCTGATGTGGCGCGGATGGTGGGCAGCGTGTTGTCGGCCAGGGCGGCGCGATGCTCCCAGGCCTGCTGCAGCACGCGCGACGGCGCCGGCAGCATGATGGGGGCAGCGTCGCCATAGCGGGCGTAGAGCTCCCAGGCTGCGAGGAGCAGGGCGAAGGCGAAGGCGGCGGGGATGGTCTTGGCGATGCCGGCGGCTAATCTCCCCCCTCGAGGGGGAGATGTCGCCGAAGGCGACAGAAGGGGTCGTCTCGCATTGGGCGCCCACGCCTTGCCGATGCGAAAAGGACGTCGGCGCTCCACGCGCTGGGCCCCCCTCTGGCCTGCCAGCCATCTCCCGCTCGAGGGGGGAGATTCGTGGGCATCGCGGTCTTCGCCAATCGCCAATGGCTCCCCTCCTCTTTGTGCTGAGGGGTCAGAGGCATCTCCTCCACGCAATGGGTCAGATAAACCAGCCACGGCAATATCCTCAAGGAACGACGCTTGAGCCGCGGCTCAGACGGCGCTCGGGCTGTTCGCCGAGATCGTGATGTCGAGGGTGACGTGGCCGGCGCCGGGGCCGAAGCGGCAGAAGGCCTCGTTGAGCGTGGCAAACACGGCACCGGCATCGCCACGCAATTTGGTGCAGAAGTTCTTTGAGCGCTCAAAGACGCCGGACTGTTTCAGGAAATCGATGCAGCCGTAGATCTCGTCCATATGGTCGCCCGTGCCCATAACGTAGAGCGAGAACTGCGCTGCCACCGGCTGGCCGGTCGACGGCGTGGCCTGGACAGCGCGGATCGCGGCGATCTTGCGCTCGTCCAGCGGAATGGCGGGGCCGCCGGTCTCGTCGGAGCGGCAGATCGGATCGTCGGGCTCACCCGGACAGCCGCGCGAGACCGCCGCCGAAAGCACGCAGTGCTTGCCGCTTTTGGCCGCCGCCACGAACAGGTCGCGCATTGCGGGAAACAGCACCTCGGGCGGCCCGACCGTAAGGGTCGAGATGTCATCGGTTTCGATCCGCAGCCGGTCGCGCCAGGGATCGAGCGCGCCGAGCGCGCCGAGGATGACGCCGACGAAATCGTCGGTCATGGGATAAAGGGAAATCTGTGCGCCTGAAAACATCGCCCGCCTCGCTCCGCTGGTATTATCCAGATCAGCTTTAGGGTCCGAAGGCTTGCCGCCCTCATCTCAGCCCCGACCATACGGAGCACCCCTGTGGATGAGCGGGTTAAAGCACCGTTCGCGGCATTGGGGAAGCCGTTTGTTGAGGCACTGCGGGAAAGTGTTTTGGGCCAGACGTGCCGGGCGCCCGGGCGTTAACAGACGACTCGTTGCGTTATAAGGTTTCCACGAACTTCTTATAACTGCGTTGAAATTCAAGCTGATAAACGTAATTATAAGAAAACGGCAGAGACCCCGCGCAGCCCTTACGGTTTCTGGATTTCCTTATCCGCGACCCCATCCGGACTGTGCTCCTGCATCGCTCGGGCTTGCCTGTGCTGGTCACCCTCGCCCCAGCGCTACGCCATCCACAAGCTGATCGTCGCCTCGCGACGCGGGCCGAGCGCTGGCGCCAAGCGGGAGAAGGATCTCCATCAAGCGCGCCTGCTGACCCAAGCGCTCGAAGCCACACGTCGCCAGGACGACCTTGCCTTCGCCTTAATGGAAGCGTGGGACAAGGGCGAAAACTGGCGCGAGACGATCCGGCGCGGCCTGAACCTGTTCGACGCCGACACGAGGGAAACAGTCAACACCATCCTGGGAAAATCCCTCCGCGAAATTGGTGCGAGTCCTGAAGGATTCACGATGCGTGATTAGCTGAAGCGACCGCTGCTATATTCATTGTCATCGTCCCAACTGTACGAAATTGGCTTGACGCTTATTCGTACATAAAGTACGATATCTCTTTTCGCAGAGAGGAATGTCCTTGAGCACAGCGAACCATGTTGCCTTCGCCGATCTCTCTCGTCCTTTGCCGTCATCTCCGTCGTTGCCGCCGCCTTTATTGCCGCCCCCTTTGTTGCCCTTGTCATTCGATCAGTGCGAACGCCTCGGCGGGGCCTGGCGAATGGCCAGCCAGGACATCGCCGACGACATCCGCTTCATCCGCCAATATCTGAAAGTCGTTGCCGAGAAGGACGAGAGGCTGTCGACCGGCACCCTTGTTCACAGCCGCGCCTATGTCGAGGCCTGCGCCGGCTGGCTGCCACAGACTGTAACGCGCTATCTGCGCCACCTGCGCCAGATCACCGAATGCGAACTGGCCATGACAGCTGCCGGCATTCGCTTTGCGCTGTCGAGTTATGCCTGGGAGGCATGAGGGGCGGCTGTCGCCAAACACAAGGAATTGCGCTGCCCGTCGCAGGCGCAATTCGTCAGGTTGAGAGGCTCGGGCGCGCCTGAACGGCGGGCGCCAAGGATGACCCGGCCAGCGAATTCCGGCCTTGCTTTATTTCGACTGGCCTTATTTCTGGCCTTATTTCGATTTGGCTTTGCCGGACTTTGCGGCGGCAGGCTTCGCGGCCTTTGGCTTGGCGGCTGCCTTGGCGGGCTTGGCGTCAGCTTTCTTCGCCGCCTTTTTGGGCTTGGCGACCGCGCCATCGACTTCAGCCGTGGCCTGCTCCCAGTGTTCCTGATGCGCGCCTTCAGGCCGGCCGGCCTTTTCCCAGATCTCGTGCGCGCGCTGGCGAATGCGGTCCTGTTTGTCGTCCGTCACTTAAGCCTCCGTGGTTGGGTCCGGTCGGTTGGTCCAGATTCCACGAAAACATTAGCCGAAAATTCGGCCGGCGTCTTGAGTGACGAGACATCTCAGCGCGGGTCGGAAATCACCGCAACGCCGAGCAGCGCCGCTTTCTTGACGATCAGCCCCGCGAGGTCGGCATCCGAACGATCGGTGCCGGTGCGCTCCCGCAGGAGCGCGATCGCTTCCTTCATCGATAACAGCGCCGTGTTGCGCTCGGCCAGCAACTTGTCGCAACACGCCGCAACATTGGCGGAGTTCGGGGTCTCGACATGCGGCAACATGGCAATTCTCCTTTCATCATGTTCGTCATTCGGCCCTGCCGCCCTTTTGGGAAGAACGACAGGGCCGTATCACCGATGAATGGTTAGGTTGTCGAGCGTTACTCGACCACCTCGACAATCCTGCGCGTGCTGGGGTCGACCAACACGGTATGGTTGTCGACGACGGCGTATCTGTACTGAACGTCGGGAACCTCCTGCAGCTCGACAGTGTCAGGCAAGGCAGTGCCGACATTCAATTCGACGCCGAGCAGATTGACCGAGGCAAGCGGATGTTTCTTTACGTACTGGTGCACGACCGTGCGCTGTTCCGGGGTGATGATCACCTGCTGCTGTGCCGGCTGCGTGACGATGACCTCGTCGGCGGCGGCAATGCCGATACCAGCGATCATGGCGAGCCCGGCGACGGCGGGAATAAGGATGGTTTTCATCTTCGTCTCCTGTCGTTGTTGGCGAGCTCCGCCGTGTTCCCGCATGAGGCGAAAACAGCGCAGATCGAGGTGGCGGGCTCCTGGAGGCAAACGCAGCCGGTACGGTCTTGTTCCGCAAGCGGAGACTAAATTGATCGGCTTCCCGGTCATGCCAGCAGAACCCGCACCCGCAAGATTCGCATTGAAGCACAATCCCTCAGGAGACCTTCGACATGGATGATGCATGGCTCCAATTCCGGTGGCGATCGCGGCCGGCGCCGGCATTGATCCGGTGACCGCGTCGCCCGGCCAAGACCGGAACCGACCGCCTTCGTGCCACGCCGTGAAGTTTCAAGCAAAGGTCATTGCTTCGGCGGCTGCGCAGGCACCTCGCCAGGCTTGATCACCGGCGTCTTGCCCTGATCCGGCGGCGGCTGCGTCATACCCTGGTCACCACTGGGCGGCGGCTGCAGCACGCCGCCGCAGGGACCGAGCGTGCTGGTCGATTCGCCGCCGCCATTGGCGACCGGCGGCTTCTGACCATCGTCCTGAGGCTGCGCCTGGCAAGGCGCGGCAGGGCCGTGCTGGTCGCCATTGTCCTGCGCAGCCGCCGGGTCGGCCAGCGCCAAGAGCAGCACGCATGGGATGAGGGGGAAAGTCTTCATGGTCCAGCTCCTCTGGATTCATCTCCTTGGCAAAGCAGACTAGTCCTTGGCAAAGCAGACTGGCGGCAATTGGTTCCACGGAGATGGAGTGGTTGCCGGAACCTGACAGCCGGAAGTGAGTTCCACCTTCTCGACGCAAAGCCGCCCGGAGGAGGCAATCATGGAAGAACGAAACAGAAAACCCAATGACGAGGTCGAGGCGCCACCGAGCAAAAACGATGCCCGCGACAGGATCGCCAATGACGAGGTGGAAGCGCCGACGCCGCGCCGGCAGGATTGGGATGCGCTGCGTGGCGCAACGGTCCTGCCCGACGGAGCAGATGAGGAAAGCCTGCCGGACACCACCGGAGTCGAGAAGGAAGGCGAACTGCCCGAGGAGGATGACGACAACCCCTACCAGGACAGTGACGATGCCTTGCCCGACGACGCCGAGGAAGCCGCCATTGGTCACGACCTGGCGAGGCGCGGCGGCCCGTTCGACGACGTGTAAGGGCAGCGACCGCGGACTTTCGAGAGGTTTCCCGGGACGTCCACGCCGTCACCAGTTGGACCAAGGATGAGCTGAAGGCGATGCCGGAGCATCGCGATTGATATTTCGAAGGATCCGGCTGGTCGGATCCTTCGTTTAAGGCGCCTTGGCGGTTTGGTTGCTTTAGCCCTTGTGGTCAAGGACTGGACGGCGACGGCGACACACCTTCGACAGCCGCGAGGCAGCCGAGAGCACGAACGCGAAGTCCAATGTTCCAAGCGCCGTTGAGGCCGCTCGCCTGAAATCTTCAAAGTGCGCAAGAGATTGTCCGCCGCAGGCGGTGCGCACACGCTCCAGTATCGCAGACGACCGGCGTAACGGCCCATCGACCGCCGGCACTTAGTGCCGACGGGCGCATGGCTTCAATTCGACCCGGGATCGCCGAGCGCCTCGGTGACGAAGGACGCCGCGATCAGGTCGTCGGCGTCGAGGCGTAGGGAGCCTTCGACACCTCCCATGATGGCTGCGACCTTCTGGAAGGTCTGCATCTCGTGTTCAGTAACGCTGGCGTCTCGCATCCTGGCTTTCAGATCGGCGATGCGTCGGCCCAGCGAGGCCGACGTTCCGATTTCTCTGTTCGACATGGTGTCCTGCTCCTCCCCCAACCCATGCTGTGGACGTACTCAAGGCTGCCTATATATAAGGCAGCGCGAATACAGTCGCCGCAACGCGCGATATCTGGGAAGGTTCCGGCGCCAAATAGTCACGAAATAATACGTGTGGGGCTCAGTTATGGTCGCCCACGCGGCGGTAGACACCGCAAACCAGCGGCTGTCCATCGGGCTGGCCAACCCGCGTCGCGGGTCGCGAACGCGGGTCGGACTTGATCGCTGCGCGAACAGTCAGCGAGAAGCCGGCACCACGCCGGACACCGAGCGCGCGGTTTCGGGCGAAAACACCACGAAAGCAAAAACCAGAACGGCAGCGGCGACGATGAGCGAGCCGCCGGCGACGATCGGTTCAAGCGCCGGGTTTCCCTGCAGCATCACATACAGCGCCGGCAGCATGATCACCAGGCCGAGTGTGTAGAGCCCGTAGTGGATCATGGCGATGCGACGCGCCGCCTTTTGCGGATTGAGCGCGTAGTAGCCGCCGAAGATGGCGCTCGTCACCCAACCGAGCAGATTGATATGCGCGTGCGCCGGAAAAGCGGCGTGGTCACCCGAGATCGCCATCTGCAGGCCGGCCGCAATCCCCAACATCAGGAACAAGATGGCAGTTTTGAAAAAGAGTTCTGAAACCCTCGGCATGTCATTTCTCCCCCTATGCGGTCTGCGACCTCTTGCGACCTGGAGAATACACCCACGCGCAGAACTTTTCCACGCCCCGGTTATGGGGCCATGCCTGCACAGCTTTTTGCACGCTGTTCGACTTTTCTGGCTGCCACAACCCGGCGCCGCCGCGCTACGGCGTCAGCAAGATCTCGGCGCCCGCTCGCTCGTCGAACACCACCGCGCAGCCGCGCCCCAGCGCCACTGCCGACAGCGCGTTGGCCACCGTCTCGTCCGGCGATACGAAATCACCGGTCAGCACTCGCAACTCCTCCACCGCCCTGGCCATTGACACGCAGTGCCCGGCAACGCGATCGCTCGTGCAGGCGTCAATGACGCTGACGAGGTCGATCATCTCGAACTGGCCCATACCGGCCTCCACAAAAACAGCGTCCCGTCGCGGATATGAACGCCGAGGCGAGAGACAATGTTCCGCAGGTCCGATGCCCAGGCGGAGCACTCGACAGCCCGACCTGGAACGGGCCGGCCGGCGACAACCGCTTCGCTTGACAATAGGCCCTGTTTGTTCTCTATTTGTTCGGCAAAAACGCCTCTCACAACAGACGCGGCTAATGCTGCAACGCCGCAAAGGGAACGGTCGGGATGGAGCCCACCATCCTGCATGCGGATCTCGACGCCTTCTACGCCTCGGTCGAGCAGCTGCTCGACCCGGCGCTCAGGGGCAAGCCGATCGCCGTCGGCGGCGGCGTCGTGCTTGCCGCTTCCTACGAAGCCAGGGCTTTCGGCGTGCGCGGCGGCATGCCCGGACGACGCGCGCGCGAGCTTTGCCCCGGACTGATCTTCGTCGGCGGCCATTTCGCCGACTATCAGCGGCTGGGCGACGCCGCCATCAAGGTGCTCGACGATTTCACGCCGCTGGTCGAGCGGATTTCCATCGATGAAGCCTTTGCCGATGTGGCCGGCTGCACGCATCTGTTCGGACCGCCGGCCGAGATCGCCGCCACGGTGCGTCGGCGCGTCCGGGCAGAGCTCGGCCTGCCGATCTCGATCGGCGTGGCGCGCACCAAGCATCTGGCCAAGATCGCCTCGCAGGTGGCCAAGCCCGAGGGCCTGGTGGTGGTCGATCCGAACACCGAACTTGCCTTCCTGCATGATCTGCCGGTCGGCCTGATGTGGGGCGTCGGCCCGGCGACCAAGGCGCGGCTGGCCGAGATCGGCATCGAGACCATCGGCCAGTTGGCACAGACGCATAGCGGGGCGCTGCGAAGGTTGCTCGGGCCCGCCACCGGCGAAAAGCTGGCGTCGCTGGCATGGAACCGCGACCCGCGAAAGCTCGAAACCCACAGGCGGTCGCATTCCGCCGGCGCGCAGTCGGCGCTTGGCAGACGGCCGGCCGAGGCGCGTATCTTCGGACCCGTGCTGCTGCATCTGGCAGACCGGGTCGCAAGCCGGCTCAGGGCGAAATCACGGCCCGGGCGCACGGTGACGGTGCGCGTGCGTTTCGCCGATCTGCACGCTGTCACACGCTCGCTGACGCTCGATCAGCCGATTTCGGCAACCGCGATGCTGGCCGAAATCGCCGGGGAGCTGGTGCGCGGCGTGCTGGCCGCCAACCCTCGGGAGAAGACCATCTCGCTGCTGGCGATCTCGGTGTCGCAGCTGGAAGAAAGTGCCGAGCTGCAGCTGGAGCTGCCGCTCGGGCTTGCCGATGAAAAGCAGCGGGCCGGCAGCAGGCAAGGCCTGGCGCGCTTTGGCGCCGACCGCGCCATCGACAAGATCCGCCAGCGCTTTGGCAGAGAGGCTGTCGGCTATGGCGCCGTGGCGCTGGAAGCCCGGCGCTCGGTTCCCGATGCCTTCCGCGAACTGGCGGAGAAGGAACTGTGAGTGCGGCGCGACGGCAAGGCCAATGTTTAGGCTGGGCCAGTCCGCGCTGCATTGCCGCTCTGTTTGAGCAGGCCGACCAACCAGGCCAGGCCCGCCGCAGTTTCGGACATTTTTCGCACCGCAACCCGGCCACGCCATGCACGCCCAAGAACAACGCTTTGTCGATGAAGGTGGACTTGCAGTTAGCGCATCGGCGCCAAGAAAAACCGGGATGGGACAGCGAGGCCGCGAAGGTTGACAGTGTCGATCCGTCTGGCATTATCGCGTAACCTTGGAGGATTATACCATGAAGAAAACCTATTCGAAGCCTGTTCTGGTCAAAAAAGGCAAGCTTTCGCAGGTTACGGCGCTCGCCAATGGAGCGGGTTCCGGCCCGATCGAGTGAGGTCGTTGAGTCGGACTTTCGCCTGATCTGGCGGCCCGCCTTACACTGGAGATGCGGCATGAAGAAGACCTATTCGAAGCCGGTGCTGGTCAAGAAGGGCAAGCTCTCGCAGGTTACAGCCGACAATGGTAACGGCTCCGGGCCGGTCGCAGTCTAGCAGCCGATTATCCGACGCCTCGTGCCGTCTGGCCGGGAACAGGGCTTTGGGTGCCCGAGGTGGAGAGTGGAAAATGAAGAAAACCTATCTGAAACCGGTGCTGGTCAAAAAAGGCAAGCTCTCGCAGGTCACCGCGAACGGTGCTTCCAATCCGCGATAAACCCTTTCACCCCGATTAATCCCGACACGCTTCAGCGCACAACCACCAGATCGTCGAGCACGAGCTGCCAATAGTGGCTCGTGGAGAGGCCCACGCGCGTCACCGCCGCCAGCATCGGCGCATAGTGGACGGGCGCCAGTGCCGACAGGACGATCGTGTCGCTGGCGATCAGCCGGTCGCCAAGCCAGCTCTCCACCAGTGCGGTTTCGCCTTCGGACTTCAACCATGCCGCCGTCAGCATCACGGAATGGAACCCGAACGGTTTTTCGCTCGAGAATTCGGCCGGGTGTCCGCTGCTCGTATAGCAGACATGGTCTCCCGAAATATTGCCGTTGACGTAGCCTTCGCTGCCTTCGGTATGATCGCGCGCCAGTGCGTTCAGGTTGAACCAGGTCAACCCGGCATAACCGGACGGCACCTTGCGCAGGCCGCGCGTGGTGACATCGTCGAAACCGATGGACTGCAGGGGCGCGGTGCTGTCGACAGCCGCGTTCTCGGGCGACAGCAGGCCGAGCTCGGTCGGGTAGGCCGACAAGGCCAGTCGTCGTTCCATGCCACCGCCGGTGACTTCGATCGCGTCGGCGTCATCGGGCAGATCGAGGCGGAAGCCATCACTTAGCGGATGCACTGCCACCTCTTGCCCGTTCGCCATCACCGAGATGCTCGCCGAAGCACCGTCCGCTACGCGGCCGCTGAGCCGGCGTATCGCAAACAGGCCGACCGGCTGCAGCATTGCTTCCGAGACCAGCCCGGTGGGCGAGCCCGGCAGCGGCCGGAGGTGCTGCGACTGGACCTCGTTGGCGCTGCTCGAGCGCCAGCCGGGCGGCACAGACACGCTGAAGCGGTAGCTGCCCGGCACATGGATGGGCGCGGCGCGACGTTTCGTCGACGCCAGGAAATTGGCAAAGCCGCCGCGATTGCTCCGCGCCGCGGCGACGAAGCGGCCGTCGCCATCATGCAGTCTGACCATGATGCCGGCCATCGGGCGGTCGCCGAGCCCGTAGCGGCCGTCGCGATCGGCATCGAAATAGACAAAGGACGAATGATTGAGCTTGCCGTGGTTGCCCGACCAGTCGCGGCGCACGGCGTAGTCGTTGGCCGGATCTTCACGAAGCCGGGCTCTGCGACGCGACCGCGCCAGCCGCCAGGCCAAAGCCGCAACGACAGCGGCGAGCCCGACAAGGAGTATTGCCTTGATCACGGACGGCTCAAGCAATGCTGTCGGCCCTGCTCATCTGGATCTCCTGCGCATACATCGATCCATATATCGATGTTGCGGGCGCTTGAGCAACCGGACACGGGACCGGCGGACCACGGCACCGGCGTCACATATCCATTTCAGGCAACTATTCCGGCGACGGTACCGGCGGCTTCGTCGTCAGCGCCGCGCCGAAGGCGGCGACGACCACGGCGGCGATGCCCGCGCATTGCAGCGGGCTCAGGATTTCGTGCAGGAACAGGAAGCCGGCCAGCGCGCCCAGCGCCGGCTCCAGACAAGTCAGCGTGCCGTAGAGCCTGGCCGGCATCCGGGTCAGCGCCACCATCTCCAGCCAGAACGGCAAGGCGCTGGAGAACAGCCCGACCAGCAGCGCGCTGACCAGGATCGCGGGTGCGATCAGGCCGGTACCCGCCTCGGCGAGGCCGAACGGCAGGCCGACGGCAGCGGCAATGACCAGGCCGTAAGCCGTGGTCTGGCTGCCAAGCTCGGCGCCCGCCTTTTGCGCAAAGACGATGTAGAGCGCCCAGCAGCAGCCGGCGGCCAGCGCCAGCATCACGCCGAGCGGGTCGAGTGCACTGCCGGAGTGGATGAAGGGCGACAACAGCAATATGCCGGCAACGGCCAGCACCACCCAGACGAAGTCGGTGGCGCGCCGCGACGACAGCGTCGCCACGAGCAGCGGGCCGGAGAATTCGAGCGCCACCGCGACGCCGAGCGGGATTCTGGCGAGCGCTGCATAAAACAGCAGGTTCAGCGCCGCGAGGTTGACGCCATAGGCGATGAGCCAGGGCAGCACGGCGCGCGACGGCCGCACCCGCCACGGCCTCAGCACCGCCGCCAGCATCAGCGCGCCCACGACCAGCCGCAGCGCCGTGGTGCCGTTGGCGCCAATCAGTGGAAACAGGCCCTTGGCGAAGGTGGCGCCGATCTGGATCGACACCATTGCGCCAAGCAACGCGCCGATCGGCAAGGCCTTCGCTTCAGCTACGGCAATCGGCGTCGACGTCAATTCCAGTCCCCCCCGCGGTGCGCCGCAGCGTTGGCCCGAGATATGGATAATAGGCCTGGCTGTCGTGTAGCACGGGCAGACTGTTGATGGGGCAAGACGTGGAAGGCGAACGCCGACGCATTTCCTCTCCCCCGTCGATCGGGGGAGAGGTGTCGAGCGAAGCTCGCCGGAGTGGGGGGGGGCCGGCCCTCACCACCCCCGGGTTTGCGGCTTTCCGGGTTTTATCGCACGCTACGTGG